>DASUON010000024.1:0-2061 GCA_036276615.1 Burkholderiaceae bacterium | reverse complement strand
CTCCACGCCCAGGGCTTCCGCCTGCTCGGCCAGCCATTTGGTGAGGAAACCCAGGCGCACCACGTAGCAGCCGTGGTTGTGGAAGTTGCGCGGCAGCAGCCAGTCGGGCGTGCGGGTGGAGCCGGTTTCCGAAAGGAAGAGCACGTCGTCGCCCGTCACTTCCTGGTGCAACGGAGCGCCCATCTCTTTCCAGTTGGGGAAGAGTTCATTCAGCGCAATCGGGTCCATCACCGCGCCCGACAGGATGTGGGCGCCGGGTTCGCCACCTTTCTCCAGCACCACCACCGAGAGGTCGGTGCCTTTTTCGGCGGCCAGCTGCTTCAGGCGGATGGCGGTGGACAGCCCACCCGGGCCGCCCCCTACCACGACCACGTCGTATTCCATGGCCTCGCGGGGGCCGTATTGCGCCAGGATCTCTTCAGGGGTCATGATGGGCTCGCTCAGATGGTTCTGGTGGGGGAGTGTGCGTTGCGCAGCCAAGGGCCGCTGACGCCAGCGCGATGGATTTTAGTGGTGGTTCGTGTGTAATAGCACGACCGTTCGTTTTTAAAAGCCAATCTTTTTTTGAGAGGAGACTCCAATGGCCTACAGCATGGACTTGGCAGGGCGTGTGGCCCTGGTGACGGGCGCTTCCAGTGGTTTGGGGGCGCAGTTTGCGCGGACCCTGGCACGCGCCGGGGCGGGCGTGGTGCTGGCCAGCCGCCGGGTGGAGCGCCTCAAGACCCTGAGGGCTGAAATCGAAGGCGAGGGTGGCGACGCCCATGTGGTGGAGATGGACGTGACCAACCTTGACTCCATCCGCGCCGCCGTGGCCCACGCCGAGACCGAAATGGGCAGCCTGGACATCCTGGTCAACAACTCGGGCGTCAGCACCACCCAACGGCTGGTGGACGTGGCGGAGGATGACTTCGACTATGTCTTTGGCACCAACGTGCGCGGCGCGTTTTTTGTGGCCCAGGAGGTGGGCAAGCGCATGCTGGCGCGGGCCAAGGGGGAGGCACCGGGCAGCTTCACGGGCGGGCGCATCATCAACGTCGCCAGCATGGCGGGCCTGAAGGTGCTGCCGCAGATCGGCGTGTACTGCATGAGCAAGGCCGCCGTGGTGCACATGACCCGGGCCATGGCGGTGGAGTGGGGCAAACACGGCATCAACGTCAACGCCATCTGCCCGGGCTACATCGACACCGAGATCAACCACCACCACTGGCAGACCGAGCAGGGTCGGAAGCTGGTGGCCATGCTGCCGCGCAAGCGCGTGGGCCAGCCACAGGACCTGGACGCGCTGCTGGTCATGCTGGCCAGCAACGAGAGCCACTTCATCAATGGCGCGGTGATTGCGGCAGACGACGGCTTTGCCGTGTGAGGTATTTAGAGAAAAATGTGCTATACCGCTTTTTCTAATTGATGTTTAAGCTATTGCTTTTGTAGCTTTCGTCATCAGTCTTTCTTGGCCTTGGGCACCCGGCCCATCAGGTAGAACTCCGGGTTGGGCACCATGCCACTGAAAGACGCCATGCGGTTGGACAGCCCGAAGAAGGCGGTGATGGCGGCAATGTCCCAGGCGTCTTCGTCGGTGAAACCGTGGGCGTGCAGGGCGGCAAAGTCGGCGTCTTCCACCTCGTGCGAGGCCTGGCACACCTTCAGGGCGAAGTCCAGCATGGCGCGTTGGCGCGGCGGGATGTCGGCCTTGCGGTGGTTGATGGCGACCTGGTCGGCCACCAGGGGCTTTTTCTCGTGGATGCGCAGAATGGCCCCGTGTGCCACCACGCAGTACAGGCAGTGGTTGGCGGCGCTGGTGGCGGTGACGATCATCTCGCGCTCGCCCTTGGTCAGCCCGCTGTCGCGGCCCACGGTTTCGGGCGTCATCAGCGCATCGTGGTAGGCGAAGAAGGCGCGCCATTCGGCGGGACGGCGGGCCAGTGCCAGGAACACATTGGGCACGAAGCCTGCTTTCTCCTGTACCTCCAGGATTTTGGCCTTGAGGTCGTCGGGCAGGCTGTTCAGGTCGGGCAGGGGGTAGCGGTCGCTCATGTTTGTCTCCGGTCAGGTTCTGGGCAAAGG
>DASUON010000023.1:0-5163 GCA_036276615.1 Burkholderiaceae bacterium | reverse complement strand
TACCGCCTGGGGCGGCAGGACCGCATCGTGGGCATCAGCGGCTACACCGTGCGCCCCCGTCAGGCGCGGGAGGAAAAGCCCAAGGTCAGCGCCTTCCTGAGCGCCAAAATCGACAAGATCCTGGCGCTGGAGCCCGACTGCGTGCTGGGTTTCTCTGACTTGCAGGCCGACGTGGCCGCCCAGCTCATCCGCGCCGGTGTGCCGGTGATGGTGTTCAACCAACGCAGCGTGGCGCAGATCCTGGACATGCTGTTCCAGGTGGCCTCGCTGGTGGACGCGCAGGACGAAGGCCAGCGCCAGATCGACGCCATCCGCGCCGACCTGCACCGCATCCAGCAGGCCGCCGCCGCGCGTGAGGCGGCAGGCTGCCGCCGCCCGCGTGTGTACTTCGAGGAGTGGGACGACCCCGCCATCAGCGGCATCCGCTGGGTGTCCGAGTTGATCGGGCTGGCCGGGGGCGACGACATCTTTCCCGAGCTGGCCACGCAGCCGCTGGGCAGCTATCGCATCGTGGCCGACCCGCTGGAGATCGTGCGCCGCCAGCCCGACATGGTGGTGGGCAGCTGGTGCGGCAAGAAATTCCGCCCCGAAAAAGTGGCCGCCCGGCCCGGCTGGGCCGACGTGCCCGCCGTGCGCCATGGCGAGCTGCACGAAATCAAGTCCGCCGACATCCTGCAACCCGGTCCCGCCGCGCTGACGGACGGCGTGGCCCAACTGGCGGCCTTCATCCAGGCGTGGAGCGAGCGTTGGGGAGGGGGCCATGGCTGAGGTCGAACTGATCCTGGGCGGCCAGAAAAGCGGCAAGTCCCGCCGCGCCGAGGCGCTGGCCGCCCGCTGGCTGGCCGCGGGCACGCCCTTCACGCCTGCCGCGCCCCGCCAGGCCACGCTGCTGGCCACCGCCGAAGCCTGGGACGACGAGATGCGCCAGCGCATCGCCCGCCACCAGGCCGACCGCCGCGAGCGCGTGCCCGGCCTGGCCACGCAAGAATTTGCCCCCGGCACCGTGCCCGACCTGGGCGAGGCCATCACCCGCCTGTCGGCACCGCACCACCTGCTGGTGGTGGACTGCCTCACGCTGTGGCTGACCCGGGCGCTGATGCCCATGGAGGCACCCGTGGAGGCTGAAAATTCAATGCAAAAAATGCCTCCGCCGCTTGATTTGAAAGCGCAAACAGCTCACTTTTTGGAAGCATTGCGCCAGGCCCCCGGCCCGGTGGTGCTGGTGGGCAACGAAATCGGGCTGGGCGTCATCCCGCTGGGGCGCGAGGTGCGCGCCTTTGTGGACGCGCTGGGCCTGCTCAACCAGCAGGTGGCCGAGGTGGCGCAGCGCGTGGTGCTGATGGTGGCGGGCCAGCCGCTGGTGGTGAAACCTGCGGGAGGCCAATCATGAGCCCGCGCTTGAGAACCGCCTTGCTGGGCGTGGCGTTGGTGTGGGGCGGGGTGTCCGCACCCGCCCATGCGGCGTCGGCCCCCGCCGCATCGTCTGCGCCCGTTCAGGTCACCGACGACCGCGGCCACACCCTGACGCTGCCCGCGCCGCCGCAGCGCGTGGTCAGCCTGCTGCCGTCGCTCACCGAAACCGTGTGTGAACTGGGCCAGTGCGCCCGGCTGGTGGGGGTGGACCGGTATTCCAACTTCCCCGCCGCGGTGCAGCGCCTGCCGCAACTGGGCGGCGGGCTGGACCCCAACATCGAAGCCGTGGTGGCGCGTCGGCCCGACCTGGTGCTGGTGTCCGCCTCGTCCCGCGCCGCCGACCGGCTGGAGGCCCTGGGCCTGAAGGTGGTGGTGCTGGAGCCCAAAAGCCATGCCGACGTGCAGCGCGTGCTGCTGAAGGTGGCGCAGGCGCTGGGCCTGCCCCAGCCCGAGGCCGAGGCGCAGCGCATCTGGCGCTACATCGACGCCGGGGTGCAGGCCGCCACCCAGTCCATCCGCCCCGAGCGGCGGGGGCAGCGGGTGTACTTCGAGGTCAACCGTGCGCCCTATGCCGCCGGGCCCACGTCGTTCATCGGCGAAACCCTGGCGCGGCTGGGCGCACGCAACATCATCCCGGCGGCGCAGGGGCCGTTTCCCAAGATCAACCCCGAGTTTGTGGTGCGCGCCAACCCCGACGTCATCATGGTGGGCGCCCGCAACTTCGACGGCATGACCGAGCGCCCGGGCTGGGGCCAGATCAAGGCCCTGCGCACCACGCAACGGCGTGAGCAGGGCGGTTTGTGCGTGTTTTCGCTGGACGAGTCCGATGTGCTGGTGCGCCCCGGCCCGCGCATGCCCGAGGCGGCCCGGCTGATGGCCGACTGCCTCAACGGCCAGCGCCCCGTGGTGCCGCCCGGCGTGGTCACCGTGGGCCCCTTCCCCCGGGGGGGCATGTGAGCCACGCCACCACGCACACCGTGCACACCGCCGCCGTACCCCACGACTGGCAGCGCCAGCGCCGCCGCGCCTGGGCGCTGGGCGCGGGTCTGCTGCTGCTGTGCGCCGTGCTGGCCGTGGTTGGCCTGAGCGTGGGCAGCACCGGCTGGACGCCGGTGTGGTCGCTGCTGGCGGGGGCTGAGGAGGGTGCCGACTTGGCCGACGCCGCGCTGAACGCGCAAATCGTGTGGGACATCCGCGCCCCGCGCACACTGGGGGCGTTTGCCGCCGGGGCCTTGCTGGGGCTGGCCGGGGCGGTGGCCCAGGGCCTGTTCCGCAACCCGCTGGCCGATCCGTTTTTGCTGGGCAGCGCCTCGGGCGCCACGCTGGGCGTGGCCACGGCCCTGGCGGTCATGGGCGGGCTCACCCCCGGCCTGCACGCCGCCAGCAGCCTGGGCGCGGGCGGCTGGGCCGTGCGCCTGGGGCTCACCGGCGCGGCGTTTGCCGGGTCGGTGGGGGCGGTGCTGCTCACGCTGGCGCTGGCGCGTGGGGTGCAGCACACGCTGCGCCTGCTGTTGGCCGGGGTGGTGGTGGGGGTGGTGCTGGGGGCCATCAGCTCGCTGGTCACGCTGCTGGCCCCGGACATCCTGCAGGCCATGCAGGGCTTCATGCTGGGCAGCACGGGGTTTGTGGGCTGGACGTCGGTGGGCGTCATGGCCGCGGTGGGCCTGCCGTGCCTGGGCGCGGCGCTGACGCTGTCGCGCCTGCTTGACGGCCTCAGCCTGGGCGAAACCACCGCCGCCAGCCTGGGCCTGCCGCTGGCCCCGCTGCGGGCCGCGCTGGTGGCCGTGCTGGCCCTGGCCACCGGCACCGCGGTGGCCCAGACGGGGCTGATTGCCTTTGTGGGCCTGGCCGCGCCGCACCTGGTGCGCTCGGCGGTGCGCTGCACCCACGGGGCCTTGCTGCTGCTGGCCAGCCTGATGGGCGGCACCCTGCTGCTGCTGGCTGACACGCTGGCCCGCTGGGTGCTGGCCCCGCAGGAACTGCCGGTGGGCGTGCTCACCGCCGTGCTGGGCGGTGGCTACCTGCTGTGGCTGATGCACAGGCGGGTGGGGTGATGGTCATGAACACCTTGGCCCTGCAAGCCCGCAACCTGCACGCCCACCTGGGCCATGGCCGCCATGCCCAGCCCGTGCTGCACGGCGTGAGCGTGGACGTGCCCGCGGGGCAGTGGCTGTCCATCGTGGGCCCCAACGGCGCGGGCAAGTCCACCCTGCTGCGTTGCCTGGGCGGCCTGTTGCCGTGCAGCGGCACCATCGAGCTGCTGGGCCGCCCCTTGGCCCAATGGCCCGCCCGCGACCGGGCCTGCACCCTGGCCTGGCTGGGGCAGGGCGGGGCGGCGGCCAGTGCCGGGGGCGGGCTGGACGCGGGGGCCGACGACCTCACCGCCTACGACATTGCCCTGCTGGGCCGCCTGCCGCACCACGGCTGGTGGAGCCCGCCCGGCCCCGCCGACCATGCCGCCGTGGAGCGTGCCTTGAAGCGCACCCAGGCCTGGGACTGGGCCTGCAAACCGCTGGGCCAGCTGTCGGGTGGCGAGCGCCAACGTGTGCTGCTGGCGCGTGCCCTGGCGGTCGAGGCCCAGGTGCTGCTGATGGACGAACCCCTCACCAACCTCGACCCGCCGCACCAGGCCGACTGGCTGCGCCTGGTGCGCGAGCTGGTGGCCCAGGGCCACACGGTGGTGAGCGTGCTGCACGAGCTGACGCAGGCCCTGGCCGCCGACCAGGTGCTGGTGTTGCAGGCGGGCCGGGCGGTGGCCCAAGGCGCACCCGGCAGCCCGGTGGTGCACGACGCACTGCACCAGGTTTTTGAGCATCAAATTGGCATCCACCGCTTTCAGGACCAGTGGGTTGCGCTACCCAAATTGAAGTAACCCATTGCCCCACCCACCATGCAGATCGAAACCCCACCCACCGCCAAACCCTACGACAAGCCCGAGGGCGAGCGCCGCGGCATCGTCATCGTCAACACCGGCGACGGCAAGGGCAAAAGCACCGCCGCCTTCGGGCTGGCGCTGCGCGCCCATGGCCGGGGCAAGGCGGTGCAGGTCTACCAGTTCATGAAGGTGCCCAGCGCCCGCTTTGGCGAGCACCGCATGTTCGAACAACTGGGCATCCCCATCGTGGGGCTGGGCGACGGCTTCAGCTGGAAAAGCCAGGACCTGGAGCATTCCGCGCAACTCGCCCGCAACGGCTGGGAAACCGCCAAGGCCAGCATCCTGAGCGGCGAGCAGTTTCTGGTGGTGCTGGACGAAATCACCTACCCGCTGATCTACGGTTGGCTGCCGCTGGACGACGTGCTGCACACCCTGCGCACCCGCCCCAGCCATGTGCACGTGTGCCTGACCGGGCGGCGCTGCCCGCCCGAAATCGTGGCCCTGGCCGACACCGTGACCGAGATGACGCTGGTGAAACACGCCTTCCAGGCCGGGGTGCCGGCGCAGCGGGGCATTGAAGATTGAGCGCCACGGCCATGGACGCCCCGGCCACCGACGCCACCTTTGCCGACGCCGAGCAGCGCGGGGTGTACCGCGCCATTTTCGAGCGGCGCGACATGCGCCATTTCAGCGGTGGGCAGGTGGCGCCCGAGGTGCTGCGCCGCCTGCTGGAGGCCGCCCACCACGCGCCCAGCGTGGGCTTCATGCAGCCCTGGCGCTTCATCCGCGTGACCGATCCCGCCCTGCGCCAGCGCCTGCACGGCCTGGTGGACGAGGAGCGCAACCGCACCGCCCACGCGCTGGGCGAGCGCGGT
>DASUON010000022.1:0-2136 GCA_036276615.1 Burkholderiaceae bacterium | reverse complement strand
TTGTTCCTTGCTTTCGTGGTAGCTGCCGAAGGGCAGGTCGGCAATCACCCAGGCCGTGCCCTGCACCCGACGCAGCCCGCGCACCACGCTGCGGGTGTGGTAACGCATGGTCTCCAGCGTCACTTCCACCGTGCTCGACAGGCCTTGGCAGACCATGCCCAGCGAGTCGCCCACCAGGATGCACTCCACCCCGGCGGCGTCGGCCACCGCGGCAAAGGTGGCGTCGTAGGCGGTGAGCATGGTGATTTTTTCACCCCGGTCGCGCATTTCCTGCAGGCGTGGCAGGCTGATGGGGCGGCGCTGCGGCATGGGGGATGCGTTGGGCAGCGTGCCGTAGGGGGTGGCCATGGGGGAAGAAGCCGGTGCGGAGGACGAGGCTGGCAGAGGATCGCTCATGGTGAAACAGCAAGCAATGACAGGAAATGACCGCGAGGCCAGGCCCCGCCCGGATTTGGCGGGAAAATGGCGAGTCTATTCGAACCCCTTTTCCCCCACGCCGGGTACAAGCCCGGGTGCCCAGCCATGCCAGAGACGCCCGTTTCCCCCCCTGTTTCCCATCCCATTTACAGCGGCCCCACCTTTTTCGCCACGGTGGCCGCCGATGTGTCGCGGGCGCTGGCCGAAGACGTGGGCGCTTGTGACCTGACGGCCTCGCTGGTGGATGCCGGGCGCACCGCTCGCGCCCGTGTGCTGGCCCGCGAGGCCGCCACCGTCTGCGGTGCGCCCTGGGTGAACGAAACCTTTGCCCGCGTGGTGCCCGGCGGCCAACTGACCTGGCGGGTGAGCGAAGGCCAGCGTTGCAGTCCTGACCAGGTGGTGATGGAGATGCAGGGCCCGGCGCCGCAGCTGCTCACCGCCGAGCGCACCATGCTCAACTTCTTGCAACTGCTCAGTGGTGTGGCCACCCGAACCGCCCAGTTTGTGGACGCGGTGCAAGGCACCCGAGCCCGCATCGTGGACACGCGCAAAACCCTGCCGGGCCTGCGCATCGCCCAGAAGTACGCGGTGACCGTGGGCGGCGGGGCCAACCACCGCATGGGGCTGTACGACGCCATCCTCATCAAGGAAAACCACATTGCCGCCGCCGGTGGGGTGGCCGCGGTGCTGGCCAAGGCCCATGCCGCAGCGCCTCAAGCGAAGTTTGTGCAGATCGAGGTGGAGCGCCTGGACCAGTTGGCCGAGGCCCTGGACTGCGGCGCCACCATGGTCCTGCTGGACAACATGGACCTGCCCACGCTGCGCCAGGCTGTGGCCTTGAATGCCGGGCGGGCGGTGCTGGAGATTTCGGGCGGCGTGTCACTCGACACCGTGCGCGCCCTGGCCGAGACGGGGGTGGACCGCATTTCCATCGGGGGCTTGACCAAGGACGTCAAGGCCACCGACTACTCCATGCGTTTTGAAGGACTCTGAACCATGACCCCATCCATCCCTGGCGAAGCGTTCATCGACGTCACCTACGACCAACCCCAGGCCGCCCAACCCTCCGCGCCGGTGTGTGGCACCGGCCACGCCTGGGCCCGGGTGCCGAGCGAGCCCTCGGGTCAGGAGCGTGAGCAGCTCAAGGCCCGTGTGCGCGAGCTGCTCAAGCAAAAGAACGCCGTGCTGGTGTCGCACTACTACGTGCACCCCGACCTGCAAGACCTGGCGCTGGAGACCGGTGGCATCGTCTCCGACAGCCTGGAAATGGCCCGCTTCGGCCGCGACCATGCGGCCCAGACGCTGGTGGTGTCGGGCGTGAAGTTCATGGGCGAGACGGCCAAGATCCTCAGCCCCGAAAAAACCGTGCTCATGCCCGACCTGGAGGCCAACTGCTCGCTGGACCTGGGCTGCCCGGTGGATGCGTTCAGCGCCTTTTGCGACCAGCACCCCGACCGCACCGTGGTGGTCTACGCCAACACCAGCGCCGCGGTGAAGGCCCGGGCCGACTGGCTGGTGACCAGCAGCAGCGCGCTCGACATCGTGCGCGTGCTCAAAGACCAGGGCCAGAAAATCCTGTGGGCTCCCGACCGCCACCTGGGCAGCTACATCCAGCGCGAAACCGGGGCCGACATGCTGATGTGGAACGGCAGCTGCATCGTGCACGACGAGTTCAAGGCGTTCGAGCTGGAAGCGCTGAAAAAAGAGCACCCCGGTGCC
>DASUON010000021.1:0-11188 GCA_036276615.1 Burkholderiaceae bacterium | reverse complement strand
AGCAGCTTTTGTGTCGCGTTTCAAATTTGGGTCGGAAAAAATGGCGGCGGTCGGCAAACCTTGGGGGGGCTTCACCACCAGATAGCGTTGGGGTGACCAGTCCAGGGGCTGAAGCTGCTCGCCAATGCCTTCGGCCCAGGCGTTGTCTCCGAACAGGAAAAAGGGCACGTCGGCCCCCAGTTGCAGGCCCAGGCGCATCAGGTCGGTTCGGCTGAGGTGTGTGTTCCACAGTCGGTTGAGTGCCAGCAGCACGGTGGCGGCGTCGGAGGAGCCGCCGCCCATGCCCGCTTGCGACGGAATGCGCTTTTGCAGGGTGATGTGCACGCCGCATGCACTGCCAGTGGCTTGTTTCAGCAGCTTGGCGGCTTTCACGCTGAGGTCGTCGTGCGGCAGTGCTTCCGATGCATGGGGACTCTGCAGGTCCTCGCGCGACACTTGCCCGTCGGTGCGAAGGCAGAGGTGCAGGGTGTCGTGCAGGTCCAGCAGCACAAAGGCCGATTGCATCAGGTGGTAGCCATCGGCCCGCCGCCCGGTGATGTGCAGGAACAGGTTGATCTTGGCCGGCGCGGGCAGGTCGTACAGGGTTTGCATGGCAAAAGGATCAGCGGGCGACCGTGTCCAGCACGATGCGCACGTCGGCGTCGCCTTGGGCGTCGCTGCGGTGGGCGCCCAGGCGACCTTGGGGCAGGTCTTTGAGGTCAGCGGTCCAGCCGTTGGTGGATGGATCCTGACCGTTCAGCCAGGCAAAAACCATTTCAAGGGGCAGTGGCTGGCTGAGCGCGGTGGTGATCAGCGATTGAATGTCCGGGTAACGCATGCGCTGGCCGCCCTGTTCCAGCTCGGCCAAACCCGGTGACCACCGGGCGGTGGCCAGTGTGGTGCCCAGCGGGCTGGTGAGCGTGAGCATGCCGGCTTCCGGGGTGCCGCTGAGTTCGAACGATGCCGTCATCCGCTGCGGCTTGGGCTGGGTGGTGGAAATGCTGATGCGTCCACTCCAGTACGGGGCATCTTCATCTTTCAGCGCTCCAGCGCTTTTTACATTTGCGCACGCAGCTATGAAAAATGTAGCAATCAGTGCGCCCAACATCCGAAGCCCGCGGACCCGCAGCGCCGTGCGGCTTGGGGCGTTCACCATGGCACTTTCAGCCGCTGCACGGTCTGCTTGAGCAAGTCGTTGTCGGGTTGCATGGCCTGTGCCCTGCGAAAGTGCTCCATGGCCGCCGGTTGTTGGCCCAGGACCCACAGGACTTCTCCCAGATGGACGGCGATTTCGGCGTCCGGCCGTGCGGCGTAGGCGATGGTCAGGTTTTTCAGTGCCTGGTCCAGGTTGCCCATGCGGTATTCCACCCAGCCCAGGCTGTCGGTGATGAAGGGGTCCCCTGGTGCCAGTGTCAGGGCCTGCACGATCAGGGCCTTGGCTTCGGGCAGGCGTTCGTTGCGGTCGGCCAGCGAATATCCCAGGAAGTTCAGGGCGTGGTGGTGGTCGGGTTTGAGCCGGAGCACCTCGCGCAGCAACCGCTCCATGTCGTCGTGGCGACCCAGTCGCTCGGCCACCGTGGCTTGCTCGTACAGCAGGTCCTGGTCGCCGGGCATGAGGGCGACGGCCTGGGCCAGTCGGTCGTAGGCGGCCTGGAGTTGGCCCGCGTCTCGCAGCACCTGAACTTCGGCCAACAAACGGGCGCGGTTGCCGTCGTCGGGGTTGTCGGCCACCGAGCGGATCAGGTCAACGGCTTGTTGCCATTGTCCGGACCGCACCAGCAGGCCCGCCCGGCGGGATTGCACACGCAGCGGGTCTTCGTTGTCCTCGATCTTGTCCAGCCACTGGCGGGCTTCGTCCAGGCGATGCTGTTCTTCGGCAATTTGCGAGAGTGACAGGTAGGCTTGGTTTCTTCCGCGTGCAAAGGTGTCGGTGGTGGCCACGTCAGGGGCCGCCAGGAAACGCTGGAAGCTGCGCTGCGCGGCTTCCAGCTTGCGTGACTGCAGTTGCAGGGCACCCAGCATCAGCCAGCTCTCGGGAGGGGACTGGTCGGCCTGTGGGCCCGAGGTCAGTTGGTCGAGTTGTCGTTCGGCTTCGTCCCAGCGCTCGGTGCGCAGCAAATGCCGGGCGTAGGCCAGCCGCACAGGGCTCAGCTGGGGGTGCCGTTCCAGCAACGTAACCACCCATTGCTCGCTCACGGGGGCTGTGCCGCCCAGCCATTCCACGGCCAATACCCCGGCCAGGTTGGATGGCACGGGCGCGGCCAGCGCCTGCTTCAAGGTGTCGGCGGCCTGAGCTTCTTGACCCGCGGCCCGCTGCACCCGTGCCAGCGCCGCTTGTGCGGCAGCTGCGGTGGCGGGCGTGTCCCGCCACGTGCGCAAGCGCGGCGCCACCACTTTCAGCGCCGTCTGTGGATCGCGGCTCTGGCTGTAGATCTGGCCGATGGCATCGAGCAAGGCCACCCGTTCGCTGTCCGGGGTCAGGTCCAGCAGCTTGGTCAGGTGAGGGCCGGTTTCATCCGTCCGTTGCAGGCTGAGCAGCACCTGCACCAGCACGCGCAGGGGTTCCGGATCGTTGGGCAGGGAGGCGCTCCAGGCTTTGGCGGCATCCACCGCCGACTCTCCAGACCGCGCTTGCAGGGCCAGGTGGATGGCGCGTTTGAACAATTCGCCGTCTCCCGACTTTCGCCCCGCGTTCAGGATCAGCGAGTAACCAGCGCCCGGTTCACCCAGCTGGACCTCGATTTCGCCCACGAGCGTGAGGTACACCACTTCTGCGTTGTTGAAGGCCGTGCGGCTGCGTTCGATGGCTGCCTTGTCCTGTCCATGGGCCAACGTCAGGGTGCCCGCGGCAAGGGCGGCACAAGCCAAACGTTGGAGGAGGTGCCGCGTCTGGCCAAAGGGACGTTTCAGGGTCATCGGTTCATCATAATGGAACGTTCATCGCAGCAAGTTCGAGACCTCTATGCCTGAATTGCCCGAAGTGGAAGTGACTCGCCGGGGGCTCGCAGGTTCCCTGGAGGGCGCGGTCATCCGAGATGTGGTGCTGGGCAAGCCGTTGCGCTGGCCTCTGGGCGTGGATCCGTCGTTTCTGAAGGGGATGCGCATCCTTCAGGTGGGGCGTCGGGGCAAGTACCTGCTGTTCGAATTGGATCGTGGGTGGTTGCTGGGGCACCTGGGCATGTCGGGCAGCTTGCGCTGGGTGCCGGATGCCGTCGATGGCGGGCAGCCTGGAAAACATGACCATGTGCGGGTGCTCACGGACCGCGGAGCCCTGGTGATGAACGACCCCCGCCGCTTTGGGGCACTGCTGTTTGTTCAAGCGTTGTCGCAGCCGCCCGCCAGTCGGTTGCTCGCCGGTTTGGGGGTGGAGCCCTTGTCGGACGATTTCACCGTGGAGGTGCTGACCCAGGGGCTGGCGGCTCGCCAAACGGCCATCAAGCAGGTGCTGCTGAAAGGCGATGTGGTGGTGGGGGTGGGCAACATCTACGCCAGCGAGGCACTGTTTCGCGCTCGCATCCACCCGGCCACCCCGGCGCGGCAGATTCCTCGGCGCACGGTGGCCGCTTTGCACGATGCCATTGTTCAGGTGCTGGTTCAGGCCTTGGACATGGGGGGAAGCACGCTGCGCAATTTCAGTGACCTGAGTGGACAATCGGGCCACTTCCAGACGGCCACACAGGTGTATGGCCGTTCGGGACAGGCGTGCACGGTGTGTGGCACACCGATCGAACGGATGGTGCAGGGGCAGCGGGCCACCTACTTCTGCCGCCGTTGTCAGCCCAAGCCCAGAGGGGGTTGAGCGTGTTGGCCCGTGTATATTGGGTCGGATGGCCAGTACTTGCCCCAGGGATGCGATCACATGAGCTTCAATCAGAATTTTGACCTGCACAGTCGGTGGCGCAGGGCGTTTTCAGCGGACTTGCAGCGACTGGCCGATTGGCTGTCGCAGCGGGATTTGCTGGACGCGGCGGTGGAGGAGCACATCGACCTGTTGCGCCGTCAGGTGCAGGACGACCGGGTCATGGTGGCCTTTGTGGCCGAGTTCTCCCGTGGCAAGTCAGAGCTCATCAATGCGCTGTTTTTCGCAGGGTACGGTCGGCGCATCATGCCTGCCAGTGCCGGGCGGACCACCATGTGCCCCACGGAGCTGGCGTACAACCCCGAGTTGCCTCCGTGTCTTCGCTTGCTGCCCATCAACACCCGGCTGGAGTCGCGGGCGCTGGTCGAGTGGCGTGAGCAGACCGACGCCTGGGAAACCATTGCCCTGGACGTCAAGGACCCCGATGGCCTGGCCGCATCCATGGCCCGTGTGGCCGAAGTGAATCGGGTCACCCCTGAGCAGGCGGCCGCGCTGGGCTTCTGGCTGGATGAGGGCGGGGCCGATCGGAGCATGGTGGGGCCGGACGGGCTGGTGGAGGTTCCCCGCTGGCGGCATGCGCTCATCAACATCGCGCACCCCATCCTCAAACAAGGCCTGGTCATTCTGGACACACCGGGGCTCAACGCCATCGGTGCCGAGCCCGAGCTGACGGTCAGCTTGCTGCCGCAGGCCCATTCCATCCTGTTCATCCTGGGTGCCGACACGGGGGTGACCCAGTCCGACTTGCGCATCTGGCGGGAGCACCTGGCACCCACACACGGGACCGAGGCCAGCCGGTTGGTGGTGCTCAACAAGATCGACACTCTGTGGGACGAACTTAGCTCGCCCGAAGTGGTGGCCGACCAGATTCAGCGTCAGGTGGTCAGCTCGGCCAACATCCTGGGCATGGACCCGTCCCGCGTGCTGGCGGTGTCTGCACAGAAGGGCTTGGTGGCCAAAATCCAGAACGACCCAGAGTTGCTCGCGGCCAGTCACCTGGCCGAGCTGGAGGCGGTGTTGGTGCAAGGCATTGTGGGGCAGCGGCGGCAACTGTTGGTGGATGCGGTGTCCGACGGCGTCACCCGCTTGGTGTCGTTGGCCAACCAGACCACGCAGTCGCGGATTCGGGAGGTGACCGAGCAGATCCAGGAACTGGAAAGCCTTCGCGGCAAGAACACGGCGGTCATCCGCCACATGCGGGCACGCATCGAGCAGGAGCAAAAGGAGTTCGAAGGCGAAGGCGGACGCATCCAGGCCGTCCGCTCGGTGCACATGAAGCTGCTGCGCGAGCTTTTCAAGGTGCTGGGGCATGCCCGGTTCCGCCAGGAAGTGCTCAAACTCACCGAGAAGCTGCGCGAACCCGGGTTGAAGCTGGGGGTCCGGAAAACCTACGAGCAGACCTTTGCCGCATTGGCCGATCTGTTGACCCAGGGGCGCAAGCTGGGTGAAGAAATTTCTTCCATGCTGTCGTCGGCGTTTGCTCAGCTCAACACAGAGCACGGTTTATCCTTGCTCCTGCCACCGTTGCCCGATTTGGACCGATACCTCCGTGAACTGGGCGACATTGAGCAAAGCCACGTTCGCTTTCTGGGGGTGGGGAACGCGTTGAAACTGGCCCAGCCCGAGTTTTCCGAGCGCCTGGGGCGGGCGCTGGCCAGCCGCTTGCGGGTGGTGTATGAATCGGCAGCCAATGACCTTGAGCTGTGGAACAAGACCGCCGCCGCGCAGCTGGACACCCAGCTGCGCGACCGCCGTCGCAGCTATGCCAAGCGGGTGGATGCGGTCAAACGCATCCAGGACGCCGCAGGCGACTTGGACGCTCGCATTGCGGAGTTGCTGGGGCAGGTGGGTGATTTGGAGCAGCAGTCCGATGAGTTGCGTCACATGACCGATGCCATGGTGGAAACACAGCGAGGCGTGCTGACCCAGCCGCTGCCGTTGACGGCATGACGCCGACGTCGGATGCGTGACGTTCCTCACCCGTTGGGTGACTTTGCACAACGCCTGATTGCCTGGCAAGTCAGCGCAGGACGGCATCACCTGCCGTGGCAAGGCACCCGCGATCCCTACCGGGTCTGGCTGTCGGAAATCATGTTGCAGCAGACCCAGGTGTCCACGGTGCTGGGGTACTTCGACCGTTTTTTGGCACGTTTTCCCAATGTCCAGGCATTGGCTGGCGCAGCCGAGGGCGACGTGCTGGCGTTGTGGAGTGGCCTGGGGTACTACAGCCGGGCGCGAAACCTGCACCGCTGTGCACAGGTGGTGGTTCAAGAACACGGCGGGTGTTTCCCGTCCAGCGCACACGAGTTGACTCAGCTGCCCGGCATTGGGCCATCCACGGCGGCGGCCATTGCGTCGTTCTGTTTTGGCCAGCGGGTGTCGATTTTTGATGGCAACGTCAAGCGTGTCATGGCGCGCCACTTGGGCTTTGAGCAGGACTTGTCGTCCACGGCGGCAGACCGAGCCCTCAAGGCCCAGGTGGACCAGCGTGTTCCTTCGAGCGGGCATGAACACCTCATGCCTGCTTACACCCAGGGCTTGATGGACCTGGGGGCCACGGTTTGCACCCCACGCCGTCCCAGGTGCTCCGAATGTCCGCTGGCTGCCGATTGCAAGGCCCGTGCGCAGGGACGGGTGGACGTGTTGCCCGTCAAAACCCGCAAGCTGGTGCGGCGCACGCAGCTGTGGTGGTGGTTGGTGCTGTGGCGGGATGACGGGCGGGTGTGGCTTGCCCAGCGTCCATCCCGGGGGGTTTGGGGTGGGTTGCACAGCTTCCCCTCCTTCGACGCGGAAGCTTCGCTGGAGGCGGCATTGCCTGCTGACTGGCGTTCCAGCCTGACGGCGTGGCCCGCGTTCACCCATGTGTTGACCCACATGGACCTGGTTCTTCACGCCAGGGTGCTTCGCCTGTCGGCCCACGCCATCGGCGAACAGGCGACGTGGCTGAATGCCCTGCCAGGGGAATGGCATTCCTGTCCGGACGACACCCGGGCACTGGGCTTGCCCGCCCCGGTCAGCAAGGTGTTGGGGCAACTGCTGACCCCGTGAATGGGGTGGGGCCGCCCCCGTGGGGGGCTGGAGGGTCAAAGCTCCCTGTGGCGAGCGCGGGCGTGCCAGTCCGCCGCAAATTCGGCGGTCAGCGTTTCCACCAAATAGACCGAGCGGTGTTGGCCACCGGTGCAACCGATGGCCACGGTGACGTAGCTGCGGTGGTCATGCCGAAGTTCGGGCAGCCAGCTGTGAAGAAAGGCGGCGATGTGGTGTTGCATGCGCTGCACTTCCGGCTGCTGGCGGAGATAGTCCGCCACAGGGGCGTCCCGGCCCGTGAGGGGCCGCAACTCCGGGTCGTAGTGGGGGTTGGGCAGCATGCGAACGTCAAACACAAAGTCGGCGTCCAGTGGGATGCCCCGTTTGAACGCAAACGACTCAAACACCAACGTCAGCCCATGCTGGGTGACGCCCACCATGTCTTTGATGAGGCTGAGCAGCTTGGCGGGTTTGATGAGGCTGGTGTCGATCACCGAGGCCCGCTCCCGCAGGCTTTGGGTCAACTCCCGTTCCTGTCCGATGGCTTCGAGCAGGGCGGCAGGGCCGTCCGTTCCTTCGGTGCGGCTGGACAGCGGGTGGGCTCGGCGCGTTTCGGAGAACCGGCGCAACAGCGTTTCGTCGGAAGCATCCAGAAAAATGGGGGTGAGTTTGACCCCCAGGCCCTTCAGTTCACCCAGCAGGTAGGGCACGTCGGGCAGGGCCGACTTGCTGCGGACGTCAATGGCCACGGCCACTTTGCGCACCCGGTGCTGGTCCTGCAGGCGCACGAAGGCCAGCATCAGCTCCGGCGGCAAGTTGTCAACGCAGTAGTAGCCGACGTCTTCCAGTGCCGCCAGTGCCACCGATTTGCCGGAGCCGGACATGCCGGTGATCAGCACCAACTCAAGCGTGTTCATGCCGACAACATCTCTCTGGCGTGGGCGCGGGTGGTGTCGGTCACCACCGCACCCCCCAGCATGCGGGCGATTTCATCCACCCGTTGCTCAGGCGTCAGCGGTTCCACTTGGCTGCGCACGTGTCCCAGCTGTTCGGCCTTGGTGACGCGCAGGTGGTGGTGGGCGCAGGCCGCCACCTGAGGCAGGTGGGTCACCGCCAGCACTTGGCGGTGTTGGCCCAGGTCGGCCATCAGTTGCCCCACCGTGTGGGCCACCGCGCCTCCAACGCCAGAGTCGACTTCGTCAAAAATCAGCGTGGGACAGCCCCGCACGCGGCTGGTGCTGACGGCAATGGCCAGCGAAATGCGCGACAGTTCTCCACCAGAGGCCACCTTGGCAATGGGGCGGGGTTCCACCCCCGCGTGTCCGGCCACCCGGAATTCCACGGTTTCCATGCCCGTTGATTGGGGTTGGGTCAGTGGGTTCAGCACCACCTCAAACACCCCGCCGTTCATCCCAAGGTCTTGCATTTTGTTAGAGATTTCCATAGCAAGAATGTCTTTGTATTCAAGCCTGAGATTGGATATTTCTTTGCACTTTCCCATCAATTTCTGATAGCAAGCGTCCACGCGTTGGGTCAGTTGCTCGGTGTCACTGGCGCTGTCCAGTGCCTGCAACTGCTCACGCAGGCGGACATGGGTGCTGGCCAGCGCTTCGGGGGCGCAGGCCATGCGTTTGGCCAGCGCCATCCACTGGCTCAGGCGTTGGTCCAGCTGGTTCAGGCGCTGGGGGTCGGCTTCGGTTCGGCGGCTGTAGGCGTGCAGGTCACGCGCAGCTTCCTGTTGCAGCACCTGGGCTTGGTCCAGCAGTTGGCGCAGACGGGTGAACTCGGGTTCCAGGTGTTCACGCGCCGCAAGGCTTTGCGTTGCACGGTTCACCAGGTCCAAGGCGTTGACTTCCGCATCCACCAGGCATTGGCTGGCTTGTTCTGCGGCTTCCAGCAGGCTGTGCACATGGGCCAGCTTGAGGTGCTCGGCTTGCAAGGCATCCCACTCGTTGGGCCGTGGCTGAAGTTTGTCCAGTTCGGCCACTTGCCAGGACAGTTTTTCGCGCTGCAACTGGCGTTCACCTGCCGCTTGCTGGGATTCCAACAAGGCCGCCGTGGCGTCTTTCCATTGGCGCCACAGGCTGGCGATCTCGGTGGTGTCGATGCGGGCGTACCCGTCCAGCAAGGCACGCGTGGAGTCGGGTCGCGTGAGGGCCTGCCAGGCGTGTTGACCGTGGATGTCCACCAGACAGCCCCCCAGCTCCCGCAACTGGGTGGCGCTGGCGGGTGTGCCGTTGATCCATCCCTTGCTGCGGCCCTGGGTGTCCACGGTGCGCCGAAGCAGCACCGTGGATTCGGATGCATCCAGGTCTTGGGCGGTGAGCCACTCGGCCACGTCGGGTGTGAGTTGGAACTCGGCGGTGATGTCCGCTTTGTCCTGTCCAGCCCGCACCACGGTCGGGTCGGCCCTTCCACCCAAGGCCAATTGCAAGGCGTCAATCAAGATGGATTTGCCGGCACCGGTCTCCCCCGTCAGCGCGGTGAAGCCTTGGGCCAGGTCGAGGTCCAAGTGAGGGACGATCACGAAGTCTTTCAGGGCAATGCGAAGCAGGCTCATGAACAGGCAAGGTCAGGGCTGGGCACCGACGGTGTTTTCATTCCAGTGCAGCTTGTTGCGCAGGGTGTCGAAATGGCTCCATCCCAGGGGGTGCAGCAGCGTCAGTGTGTGGGTAGATGCTCGCACACGGATCTGGTCGCCGTGCAGCAAGCTGGTGATGGTCTGCATGTCGAAGTTGGCACTCACTTCACGTCCGCCCACCACTTCGACCACGATTTCTTGGGTGCTGGGCAGCACAATGGGGCGGTTGGACAGGGTGTGGGGCGCAATGGGCACCATCACCCAACCCCCAATCGACGGATGCAGCAAGGGCCCTCCTGCCGACAGCGAATACGCCGTTGAACCGGTGGGTGTGGAAATGATGAGGCCGTCCGCACGCTGGCGCGCCACGAAGCGTCCGCCCACCTCGATGCGCACTTCCACCATGCCAGCCGAGGTGCGGTTGACCACCACATCGTTCATGGCCAGGGTGTCGAAAATGCATTCACCGTCGCGCCACACCTCGGCATGCATCAGGGTTCGCGGGTCTTCCTCGTACTCACCCCTCAACATGGCCGACAGGGTGGCGGGAAACTCCTCGAAGCGCACATCGGTCATGAAGCCCAGCCGCCCTTGGTTGATGCCGATCACCGGCACGCCGTGGTGGGCCAACTGCCGGGCCACGCCCAGCAAGGTGCCGTCTCCGCCGACCACCAGCACCAGATCACATTGGGCGCCGATGTCGGGCAAGGAAAGGGTAGGGTACTGGGTCAGGCCGGTGTTGTGGGCGGTTTCGTGTTCCAGCACCACTTCGCAACCCTGGCCCACCACGAAGGCGGCAATGCTGTCGAGCGCATCTCGGGAACCCATGGCCTGGTACTTCCCCACAACGGCCACGCGGCCAAATCGGGGAGGGTTGGCCAAAGGGTTGGACGGTGGCGTTTGCCCGGGCAAAATCATGCTGAAATTACAACACAGCTCAAACCTAGGGCACGCATGCTAGACAGTCGCGCACAGTTGTTGATGAGGACCTTGGTCGAACGGTACATCGCCGACGGTCAGCCCGTGGGGTCTCGCACCTTGTCGAAAGCCGCGGGGCTGGACCTGTCGCCAGCCACCATCCGCAACGTGATGAGTGACTTGGAAGACTTGGGTCTCATCGCCAGCCCCCACACGTCGGCCGGGCGCATTCCGACTCCCAAGGGGTATCGGCTGTTTGTGGACACCATGCTGACGGTGCGCCGTGACTCGCTCGACCTGTCCACCGAATTGCCGCCCACGGGCTTTGAGCCCGATCAGCCTCAGCGCGTCATTTCAAATGCGGCTCAGCTGCTGTCCAACCTGTCTCACTTTGTGGGTGTGGTGATGACGCCGCGCCATGCTTCGGTGTTCAGGCACATCGAGTTTCTGGCGCTCTCCGAGCAGCGCATCCTGGTCATCATCGTCTCGCCCAACGGGGATGTGCAGAACAAGGTGGTCACCACGCCTGTGACCTACACCGCCAGTCAATTGGTTGAGGCGTCGAATTTTCTCAACACCCATTTTTCAGGACTCAGCCTGGACGTGGTTCGCGAGCGCCTTCGGGCCGAGGTGGACACGTTGCGGGGCGAAATCACCGCGCTCATGCAGACGGCGGTGGACGTGGGCATGCACGCCATGGCCTCCAAGGACGAGGTGGTCATCTCCGGGGAGCGCAATCTGCTCACCGTGTCCGACTTCTCCAACGACCTGGGCAACCTGCGCCGCATGTTCGACCTGTTCGAACAAAAGGCACAGCTCATGCG
>DASUON010000020.1:0-4221 GCA_036276615.1 Burkholderiaceae bacterium | reverse complement strand
GTGTCTGACGAACCCGTACCCGCGCCGTCCCCTGACGAAGATCCCATGGCCTGCGCCGCCGTCACCGCCAGGTCGGCGTCCAGCAAACCCGCGCCGCAGGTCTGCGTGGTGCAGTTGCACTCCCCCTGAGACAGCGTCGTGGCCGAACACTGCGCCAGCGTGGCCTGCACGGTGTGCGGGCGCACCGCGCCCTTGAGCAAACCTTCCAGCTGCGACACACTGAGGTTGGGCTGGATGCCCAGCACCAGGCTGGCCACACCCGCCACCAGCGGGGCCGAGAAACTGGTGCCCGCCACCTCCGCATAGGCCGGGGCCACGGGACCTTGCGCCCCACTGTCCAGGGTGGCGGCCAACCCGAAGTCGGTGCCGGGCACCGCAGAGCCTCCCGGGGCGGCCAGGGCGACCTGGGTCCCGTAGTTGCCGTAGCTGGCCTTGGCACCGTCCCCACGCACGGCGGTCACGGCCATCACACCCGAACAGTCAGCCGGGCGGGTGAGCGGCCCGCCATCGTTGCCCGCCGCCACCACCAGCAGCGCACCGGCGTTGCGAACGTCGTTGACCATGGTCTGGTAGGCGAAGTTGCACGCGCCACTGCCCCCGTAGCTGAGGTTGATGATGTGCGCCGGATGGGGGTTGCTGGGGACCCCGGCCACGGGCAGACCCGCGGCCCAGCGCACGCCATCCAGCAAGTCGCTCAGCACCGCACCGCATTTGCCGGCCACGCGCACCGGCACCACCTTGGCCCCCCAGTTGACCCCGGCCACCCCCGTGGCGTTCTGGCTGACGGCGGCAATTTCCCCGGCAATGGCGGTGCCATGCCAGGAGCTGTTTTCGGCATCGCAGCCCTCAAACAGGGCCGTGCTGGCCTCGGCGGCGCTGACCCAGTCGCCGGGGTCGCTGGCATCGGCATCACGACCATCACCATCGTTGGCGTAGGGAAGTTCGCTCACAAAGTCATGCCCTGGCAACAGGTTGGCCGCCAGATCGGGGTGGTTGGGGCGCACGCCGGAATCGACCACCGCCACGGTGACCGGGTGGCTGGCCCCCGTCCACTTGGCCCAGGCCGGGGGCATGTTGAGCGCCCCGGCAAAGCTGGCGGGGCTTTGCAAATGCCATTGGCGCGAGAAATGGGTGTCGTTGGGAATGACCGGTGCGACCTGGGTCCGGTGCAGACGCTCGTTGGGCACCACGTCCAGCACGTCGGGGTGCAAACGCAGGCGGCGGCTGGCGGCCTCCAGGCCCGCGGGAGAGGTGTCGGCCAAGTCCACCCGCAACGCCTGTCCCGCCGAGCCCAAGGCACGCACCGGCACCCCGGCCTGCGCGGCCACCGCCGCCAGGTGCGACACGCGAAGGGCCTGGTTGCGCTGCCAAGTGGCGTGCTCGCGGTCGCGCAGGGCCTGGGCCCCCTCACGCGCCACCACGGGTGCCGGGGACACCGACTCCAACGCCACCACCCCCGGCCGCAACGTGACCAACAGGCCCGCCGCGGGCCCTGCCGCCTGAGCCGCCCCCGCCATCAGCGCGAACGATGCCCCCCACACCAGGGTGTGCGCCATGCCTCGCGGTGCGGGGCCAAAAAACCGAAATCCACCTGTCATGCCAATTTCCTCCAATGAGCCTCAAAGTGTCCCACGAAGCGACACCACGCAACGCGGCCGTCCCCGAGGGCCGCACTGCTTAACATTGCCACCCATGCAAGGTTTGCACCTCACCGCCGATTTGGACCAGTGCCAGTGTGCCCCGCACTGGCTGACCGACGCCCACGCCCTGGGCAACGCCGTGGAACGGGCCGTGACCGACTGCGGGCTGACCGCGGTGGCGCGGCTGTGCCACACCTTCCCCGCCACCCCCCACGGCCCCGGGGGGGTGACGGCCACCGTGCTGCTGGCCGAAAGCCATGTCTGCCTGCACACCTGGCCCGAACGTGCGCAGGTGACGCTGGACGTGTACGTGTGCAACTTTGGCGGCGACCACAGCGCCCAGGCCCACACCCTGATGGACCGGCTGGCAGCCCTGTTCCAAGCCCGCCACCGGCACGACCACGCCCTGCACCGCGGCCTGGCCACCCCAGCCGCCCAGGACGCGCCGCCAACCATGCCACCGCCCCCCCCTGCCGCCCTGCTGCTGGCCGCCGGACGCGGCGAACGCATGCGCCCCCTCACCGACACCTGCCCCAAGCCCCTGCTGAGCGTGCGCGGCCAACCACTGCTGATGTGGCATGTGCAGGCACTGCTGGGCAGTGGCGTGCGGCGGCTGGTGGTCAACACCGCCTGGCTGGCCCCGAAAATCTCAAGCTTTTTTGAGCCCTACCGCTTTCAAGAAAAGCGCCACAAGCTACAAAATTCAGAGCAATCACCCGTGTTCGACCTGCACCTGTCCGACGAGCAGGCCGACTTTGGCGGGGCGCTGGAAACCGCGGGCGGCATTGGCCGAGCCCTGCCCATGCTGTGTCCCTCCACCCCGGATGCCCCACACGGCAGCCCGCCAGACGACGTGTTCTGGGTGGTGGCGGGCGACGTGTTTGTGCCCGGCTTTGCCTTCAGCCCCGAGGCGGTGGCGCGTTTTCGCGCCAGCCCCGCGCTGGCCCACCTGTGGCTGGTGCCCAACCCCGCCCACAACCCGCGGGGCGACTTTGGCCTGGCCCCCGATGGCCGGGCGCTGAACCTGCCCGCCAGCGACACCACCACGCCCCGCCACACCTACAGCACCATCGGGCTGTACCGGGCGGGGCTGTTCGCGCAGCCCTGGTGCGACATTCCCGCGGGAAACCCGCAGGGCGTGCACGCGGCCCTGGCCCCGCTGCTGCGCCGGGCCATGGATGCCGGGCGTGTCACCGCCGAGCTGTACACCGGCCCCTGGACCGACGTGGGCACGCCGGAACGGCTGGCCCAGCTCAACGCGGCAGGCTGAGGGCCGCTTCGCGGAAAAACCGGCGGCGCTCGTCGTCGTCCGGGTGCGAGGCGATGGCAATGCCCAGCGTGTGCGCCACGTCCATGGCCTCTTGCTGCGAGGGGGTGTTCGCCTTGGGCGCCGTCGCCTGTTGGCGGGCCGCCAGGGCGTCGAACAGGCGCTCCATCACGGCGGGGGAAATGCCTCCCGCCGCCAGCGTGCGGGCGGCGTAGGCGTCGGCTTGGCGCTCGGCCTCGCGGGAGTACCCCGCCTGCCCCAGCATCACCGGCACGCTGACCAGCCAACTGCTCACGTCCCCCAGCACCAGGGTGGTGATGGCCGCCAGCAAAGTGCCCTGCACCAGCTGCTGGGTGCCGTGGCGGTGGTGCAGGTGGCCCAGTTCGTGCGCCAGCACGCCCAGCACCACATCCTCGTCCACGCCCATCAAGTCCACCATCTCATCGGTCAACACCACCGCCCCGCCGGGCAGGGCAAACGCGTTGGGTCCGATGCGGCTGCTGCGGAAATGCAGCACGTAGGCCGGGTGCGGGCGGTCCTTCAGCAACGCGGCAAAGCTCTGCTCGATGCCGCGGCGGTGCGCCCCGGACAGTTTGGACGGCCTCATCAGGTCCCGGTCCAGCCAGGCCAGGGCCTCGTCCCCCAGCCGCTGCTCCAACGCCACGGGCACCAGGGGCACCACCGCCTGGGTGGCCAGTGGAATGCCCCAGCGCCACAGCCCAGCCGCCACCGCCAACAACAGCACCAGGGCCACGGCCACACCGCGCCAGCTTTGCTGGGCACGCACCACCCACGACACCGGGTGGGGCCGGTGCTGCGCCAGCCAGGCGTGCCACGGGGCCGCCTCCAGCGCCCGCAGCGATCCGCCACCGTCCACATGTGCCTGCGGCACACCGTGGCGCACGGGCTCGGACCACTGCACTTGCACATGGGGAATGCGCCTCAACACCCCATGGGGCGGGCTGGGCAGGCGCAGGCACAAGGCGTCGTCGGTCCATTCCAGCAGCACCAGGTGGCCGCGGGCTTGCTGGCCGTCGAAATATTCAACCAGCAGGTGGGACAGGGGCGCGGACTCAGAGGCCAAGATCGGCCCCCAGCAGCTCACCCGCGGCATCACCCGCCGTTTCCTGGGTGGAGACCAACACCTCGGCTTGCAGCATGTCCAGCGGGTAGCGGGTGTGCACACGCACCGCCTGCAGGCGCAGGCGGGTCATGGCGATGTAGGCAAAGGGCCAGTACAGCCCCAGCGTCAGGCCCAGCAGCAGGGTGTTCTTGAGGGTGAGCTTCATCACATCGGCCACCCGCAGGCGGCTT
>DASUON010000019.1:0-7569 GCA_036276615.1 Burkholderiaceae bacterium | reverse complement strand
TGGTGGAGTTGGCCAGTCTCGCAGCGGCACCCACAGAGGCGTCACCACTGGCCGTTGCGCCAGAGGCCGAGGCCGAAGACATCGTCGAAGACGATTTGCGCGACATCTTCCTGGAAGAAGCCCGGGACGTCATTCAGGCTGGCGAGGCCGCTTTGGTGGCCTTGCGTGAAGCGCCGGGCAGCATGGCCGACCAGACCACGTTGCGGCGTGCGTTCCACACCCTCAAGGGCAGCTCCCGCATGGTGGGGCTGAATGAATTTGGTGAAGCCGCCTGGGCGATGGAACAGGTGATGAACGCTTGGTTGGCAGCAGCACGCCCTGTCACCCCCGAGTTGTGTGAGCTGGGCACCGAAGCCCTGGCGCGCTTGGCCCGCTGGGTGGAGGACATCGCGGGACATGCAGACCACCCATGGTCTGCACAGCCGTTTCAGCGGGCGTCGGAAGCCATGCGCAACGATGGGGTGCGGTTGCCACTGGGGGCCGACACAGCCGTTGAAGCACTGCCCGAGCCAGGCGGCAGCGTCCCAGAATCCGATTCGCGGTTCGAGTTTGATCAGAGCGAACCCGTTCAGGTGGAGACCATCGACGCAACACCTTCACTGGAGGCCGACGGTGCTGAACAGGCTGTCGAGGTGGCCTTGGACGATGTGCCCGCAGATGATGGCATGTTGACGCTGGACCTGGATGCCCTGCTCAGCCTGCCCGAGGCCACCCCTGTCACGTCGCCCGATGCGTTGGCCGACGTACCGGAGTTTGACTTGCCTGACTTGGAGCCCGCGGTGGATGTGGCGGCGTCCGAGGCGCCCCAAGAAGACCCGTCGGCATTGTCCGTTGAAGCCTTGCTGCCCGAGTCTCCCAGTGAAGTGGTGTCCGTGGACGCCGCGCTCGAGCCCGTCGCCGAGTCCTCGGCCGACAACGAATTCCACCTCGATTTCGATTTGCCCGAGACACCCGAAGACACCAGCGGGCTGGACGTGGCCCAGCCACAATCATTGCCAGAGCCAGAGCCAGAGCCAGAGCCAGAGCCAGAGCCAGAGCCAGAGCCAGAGCCAGAGCCAGAGCCAGAGCCAGAGCCAGAGCCAGAGCCCGCGGCGTTGGGGGCGATGGACGATGACACCAAGGTCATTGGCCCGCTGCGTCTGGGGGTGAAACTGTTCAATGTGTTCCTCAACGAAGCGGACGAATGGTCCCGCCGCTTGAGCCACGATTTGAACGAATGGCTGCTGGAATGCGAGGCACAGCCGGTTCCCGAGGGGGTCGCCGCGTACGCCCATTCCTTGGCGGGCGCATCGGCTGCCATTGGTTTTGAGGCCCTGTCGGGGCTGTCGCGGGCGTTGGAGCATGCGTTGGACACGCTGGGGCTTCACGCTGCCGCCGGGCATTTGGCCAATGTCACCGATGCACGTCTGTGTGTGGATGCCGCCGAAGACATTCGCCGTCTGCTGCATCAGTTTGCAGCCGGTTTCCTGAAGGACCCTCTGCCGGACCTCATCCCCGCGTTGGAGCAGCTCATTCACCGCACCCTGCCGGAAGAAGCTTCGTTGCCAGAGGATGCGCTGCCCACCGATGGCTTCTCGGAGCTGGAAGACGAGCCGCAGTTGGATGGTGCGTTGCCGTCGGAGGAAGCACCGCTGCCGCTGGACGCCGAAGCGCTCGACGGCGAGGCCAGCCTGGGCGAGCCTGCTGTCGAGCCCGAGCCCGAGCCCGAGCCCGAGCCCGAGCCCGAGCCCGAGCCTTCGGTTGCACCATCCGTTTTGCCTGTGGCGCCGGTCGCCTTGGCGGTGGAGCGAGAGGCCGCCGTGGACCTGGATTTGCCGGTGCACTCGGTGGACGACGACATCGATGCGGTGGACACCCTGGATGCCGACCTCTTCCAGATCTTCGATGAAGAGGCGCAAGACCTGATTCCCCGCCTGGGCACGGCATTGCGCCAATGGGTGGCCCGGCCCGAAAACGCGTCGGCCCGTGTGGAGGTGCTGCGAAACCTGCACACCCTCAAAGGCAGCGCCCGCTTGGCCGGTGCCTTGCGGCTGGGTGAAATGGCCCACCGCATGGAGACCCAGGCAGAACGCCTGGGCTCGGAAGTGTCGGACGGCACATTGATCGAACCCTTGCTCACCAGCCTGGACGGTCTCACCGCCCGACTGGATGCCTTGCGGCAGCCCGATGAGGTGGCCGTGCCGCACCGGGTCACCACCCTGCCTGAACAGGCGGCGGTGCAGCCCGTGGAGGCCTTGCCCGTGGTTCCCGAACCTGTGTCGGACGTGCCGGGCGAAGGGACTGTCGATCCGGTGGTCAAGGCGTCGGTGCCGGTGGACTCGTCCATGGCGGTGGCCCGTCTGCCCGCATCGGTGCATGCGTCGTCCACGGCGGCAGCCGTCCGGGTGCGCCCGGAACTGCTGGATCGCCTGGTCAACCAGACCGGTGAAGTCATGATCACCCGTTCTCGCATGGAGGCCGAACTGGCCCAACTGCGTGGCTCCCTCACCGACTTGACCGACAACCTGGACCGTTTGCGCCACCAGCTGCGCGACATCGAGTTGCAGGCCGAAAGCCAGATGCAGTCCCGTTTGGCGCAGGCCAAAGAGGCCGATCACGCCTTCGACCCCTTGGAGTTCGACCGCTTCACCCGCGTGCAGGAACTCACCCGCATGATGGCCGAGTCGGTCAACGACGTGGCCACGGTGCAGCGCAACCTGCAAAAGGCCGTGGACGCCACCGAAGACGGGTTGACCGCCCAGGCCCGCCAGACCCGCGAGTTGCAGCGCGACCTGCTGCGCACGCGCATGGTGGAGTTCGAAGGCATTGCCGACCGGCTCTACCGCGTGGTGCGCCAGGCCTCCAAGGAAACCGGCAAGCAGGTGCGGCTGGACATTGTGGGCGGGCGCATCGAGATGGACCGGGCCGTGCTGGACCGCATGACCCCGGCGTTCGAACACCTGCTGCGCAACTGCGTGGTGCACGGAATCGAGACAGCGGAGCTGCGTGAAGCCGCAGGCAAGTCGCCTGAAGGCCGCATCAACATCGAGCTGAGCCAAGAAGGCAACGACGTGTCGGTGGCCTTTGCCGACGATGGCCGTGGACTGGACTTGGTGGCCATCTGGACCAAAGCCGTCTCGCTGGGGTTGTTGTCTGCCGACGACGCGCCGTCTGAGGCTGAACTGTCGCAGCTGATCTTTGCCCCCGGTCTGAGCACGGCCGACACGCTGACCGACTTGGCCGGGCGAGGCATTGGCATGGACGTGGTGCGCGCCGAGGTGGTGGGGCTGGGTGGTCGCATCGAGACCACCACCCACGCAGGCCAGGGCACACGGTTCCGCATGGTGCTGCCGCTGACCACGGCGGTCACACAGGTGGTGCTGTTGCGTGCTGGCGAGTTCACGTTCGGGGTGCCCGCCAGCCTGGTGGAAGTGGTGCGGCGTGTCAGCGGCGCCGAGCTGTCGGCCGCCCAGGCTGCACACACGCTCAATGTGGCGGGCGAGGCGGTGCCGTTCTACTGGGGTGGGGCGCTGTTGCAAACCTCACGCCGCAGCACCGCGCAGGAAGCGCGCACCTACCCGGTGGTGATTTTCCGAAGCGCGTCTCAACGCGTGGCCTTGCACATCGACGAAGTGCTGGGCAACCAGGAAGTGGTGGTGAAAAACCTGGGGCCGCAGCTCTCGCGTCTGCCGGGCTTGGCGGCGACCACCGTGCTGGCGTCCGGCGCAGTGGCCCTGATCTACAACCCGGTGGCCTTGTCGGCGGTGTATGGCGAACAGGTGCGGGCCTGGTTGGCGCCTTCCCCCGAAGGCGAGCAACCCGAGGCCGCCGAAGCGGCTGGGGCCGAGCAAGGCCTGGTGCCGCGCGAGGCGGCCGCCCGGGCACAGGCCCCGCTCATCTTGGTGGTGGACGACTCTATTACTGTGCGCCGTGTCACCCAGCGTTTGCTGGTGCGGGAAGGCTACCGTGTGGTGCTGGCCGCCGACGGCTTGCAAGCGCTGGAAAAGCTGCAAGGCGAACGGCCCACGGTGGTGCTGTCGGACATCGAAATGCCGCGCATGGACGGTTTCGACCTGGTGCGCAACATCCGCTCCGACCCGGCGCTGGCCGACCTGCCGGTGATCATGATCACCTCGCGCATTGCCGAGAAGCACCGCGAACACGCCCGCCAGTTGGGGGTGGACCACTACCTGGGCAAGCCCTACGCGGAAGACGAACTGCTGCACTGGATCCAGTACTACTGTCAGCAGCCCACTTCCATCGCCGCCGCGGTGGACGCTTGAACCCAAGGCCGGTCATCCGGCCTTTTTCACATCTGCTGTTTCACCCCTGCTTTTTCACCACCGCGTAGCGCTGCAGGGTTTTTTCGCGGGCTTGGGCGTGGTCCACGATGGGGTGGGGGTAGTTGTCCCCCAGTCGCACATCGGCAGCGGCCAGCTCCAGTGCATCGGCCTGCCACGGTGCATGCAGTGCAGGCCCTTGCAGGTGGGCCAGCACCGGCAGGTAGCGGTGGATGAACTTGCCCTCGGGGTCGAACTTCTCGCTCTGGCTCACCGGGTTGAAGATGCGGAAATAGGGCTGCGCGTCACAGCCGCTGGAACTGGCCCACTGCCAGCCCCCGTTGTTGGCGGCCAGGTCAAAGTCGTTGAGCTTTTCGGCAAAGTAGCGCTCGCCCCAGCGCCAGTCCAGCCCCAGGTCCTTGCACAGGAAGCTGGCGGTCACCATGCGCAGGCGGTTGTGCATGTAGCCGGTGCGGTTGAGCTGGGCCATGGCCGCGTCCACCAGCGGGTAGCCGGTGCGGCCCTCGCACCAGGCCTGAAACAGTGCCTGGGCATGGGCGCCGTGTTCCCAGCGAATGGCGTCGTACTCGGGTTTGAACGAACGCTCCACCACATGGGGGTGGTGGGCCAGGATCTGGTGGTAGAAGTCCCGCCAGATCAGCTCGTTCAGCCAGGTGCTGGCCCCGGCATTGCCCTCAAGGTGCAGGGCATGGGCCAGCCCCGCCAAGCGCCGGATGGACACGGTGCCAAACCGCAGGTGCACACTCAGGTAGCTGGGGCCTTTGACGGCGGGGTAATCGCGCGCATGGCCGTACTGGCCGATGCGGTGCAAAAAATCCTGTAGCAAACTTTCGGCACCAGAAAAGCCTGGGGGCAACTTCAGGCTGTGAAGGTCGGTGGTCTCGAAGCCAATGTCTGCGAGCGTGGGCACGCCCACGGGCTGCCCGGGCTGCCCGGGCAGCCCGGACGGCACGGGGGCCAGGGCGGCGGCATGGCGCTGGGTGGGGTAGGGCTTGAGGTGAAAGGCCGTCACCGTCTTCAGCCAGGCGTTTTTGTACGGGGTGAACACCCCGAACGGGCGGCCCTGCTGGGTGAGCACCTCGCTGCGCTCAAAAATCACATGGTCCTTGAAGGTGTGCAGCATCACCCCGTGGTGGGCCAGGCCGCCGCGCACGCGGGCGTCGCGGGCCAGTGCGGCGGGTTCGTCGTCGTGGTTGGCGAACACGGCCTGCACGCCCAGCTCCACGGCCAGCCGAGGGATCACTTGCTGGGGCTGGCCGTGGCGCACCAGCAGGCGCGCCGAGCCGTCGGCAGGACCCCAGTCGCGCAACTGCTGGTCCACCTCCACCAGCGACTCGCGGATGAATTCCACCCGTCGGTCGGCGCGGGGCAGGGGGGCCAGGATGTCGGTGTCGAACACAAACACACACCACACTTGGCGGCAGCTTTTGAGGGCGTGGTACAGCGCCGCGTGGTCCTGTGTACGCAGGTCGCGCCGCAACCAGACCAAACCCCGGTCATACCGCCGGGGCGAGCCCGTGCCCGGCGGCGGTGGGGCGGGGGTGTGGGCGGCTGAGGCGGCGTGGCGTGACGGCGGGGCAGGGGGCATGGTCGGGCCAGCATAGCCCCGCCCTTAAAATCGGGCAATGTCCAAGGATTCCGCTGCGATCAACCTCACCCATCACTTCCTGATCGCCATGCCCAATCTGGCCGACGACGTGTTCGCACGCAGCGTGGTCTACCTGTGCGACCACAGTGAACGCGGTGCCATGGGCCTCATGGTCAACAAGCCTGCGGGCATCCACCTGTCCGACCTGTTCGCCAAGGTGGAACTGCCGCTGGACCGCCCTGAGCTGGCCATCCAGCCGGTGTTCCAGGGCGGCCCGGTGCAGACCGAGCGCGGGTTTGTGCTGCACGAGCCCATGGGCGCTGACGACCAGCACGCCTACGCCTCCACCCTCACGGTGGAAGGGGCCGATTTGGAAATGACCACCTCGCGCGACGTGCTGGAAGCCCTGTCCGCCGGGGCCGGTCCCAAGCGCCTGCTGGTCACGCTGGGCTACTCGTCCTGGGCCCAGGGGCAGCTGGAGTCGGAGCTGGCTGAAAACAGCTGGCTCACCGTGCCCGCGTCGCCCGACATCATTTTTGACGTGCCGGTGGAGCAGCGTTACGACGCCGCCCTGGCCCTGCTGGGTTTGCAGGCCTGGATGATTTCCCCCGAGGCGGGTCACTCATGAGCGCTGCCCCCACTGCACCCGGGGCCAACCTGGCCGGATCGGTGACCGTGCCCGCCGGGCAGCAGATGTTTCTGGCGCTGGACTACGGCGTCAAGCGCACCGGCGTGGCCTCGGGCAACCGCATCACCCGCAGCGCCAGCCCGCAGGGCAGCATCAAGGCCAGCGGCGAGGCGCAGTTGCTGGCCGTGGTGCAAAAGGTCAAGGAGTGGCAGCCCGACGCGCTGGTGGTGGGTGTGCCCTTCCACCCCGATGGCGCGGCCCACGAGAACACCAAGCGCGCCCGCAAATTTGCCAACCAGTTGCGCGAGCGCACCAAACTGAGCGTCTACGAGGTGGACGAACGCTACAGCACCACCGAGGCGCTGTCGCTGGGTGCCACCGATGCCGATGCGGCCTCCGCCTGCATCATCCTGGAACAGTTTTTGAGGAGCCTGCCGTGAGCGTGTCCACCCCGGAAAAATCCATCCACCTGGAGGCCGAAGTGCTGTACCAGTCGCTGCTGCGCCATGTGCGCGGCTGGCTGGTGCAGGTGGGCCAGCCGGTGCAGCTGGTGGGCATTGCCTCGGGCGGTGTGTGGTTGGCCCAGCGCCTGCGGGCCGACCTGGGGCTGGACGCCGAGCCGGGTGTGGTGTCGTCGGCCCTGCACCGCGACGACTTTGCCCGCCGTGGCCTGGCCAGCTCGGTGCAGACCCGGCTGGGCTTCGACGTCAACGGCACCCATGTGCTGCTGCTGGACGACGTGCTCTACACCGGCCGCACCATCCGCGCCGTGCTCAACGAGTTGTTCGACCATGGCCGCCCCGCCAGCGTGAGCCTGATGGTGCTGGTGGACCGCGACGGCCGCCAGCTGCCCATTGAAGCCGCCTGGTCGGCCGCCCGCATCACCCTGCCCGCCGACCGCTCGTTGCAACTGGCCCGCGACGAGCAGGGCCGCTTCAGCTTTGCGCTGGACACCGTGGTGGGCGACTGACACCCCGACCTCCGTCCGCCCAAGCCCCTTTTTTCCGTCCGCTTCCCCCGACTGGTGACGCCTGCCATGAAGATCCACCGCAACCCGCAGCTCAACAAGAACG
>DASUON010000018.1:0-4806 GCA_036276615.1 Burkholderiaceae bacterium | reverse complement strand
CCAGGAGGCCATGCTCAACCTGTTCTCGCGCAAGACCACGGCGGTCATGACCAATGTGCCCGGCCCGGCGGAAAAGCTGAAGTTCTGCGGCAGCACCCTGGAGCAGGTCATGTTCTGGGTGCCGCAGTCGGGCGACATTGGGGTGGGGGTGTCCATCCTCAGCTATGGCGGGGGCGTGCAGTTCGGGTTGATCACCGACACGGCCATGTGCCCCAACCCGCAGGAGATCATCGACCGCTTCGCGCCGCAGTTCGAGCAGTTGCTGTGGCTGTCGCTGATGCTGCCCACCGCCGCCCAGACCGAGGGGTGAGCAGCGGGCGCGGGGCGTTGCCGCTCAGGCGGCCAGCTCCAGCGTGGCCAGGTTCACCTCCAGCCGCTGCGCGGCGTCCAGGGGGGTGAGGGCCGCGGCTTGTTGCAGCAAGGCCAGGGCCTCGGGGCGGCGGTGCTCTCCGTCCAGCATGACCAGGCCGTTGGCGTATTCGATCAGGGTGGCGGCTGAATGCGGGTTGAGCGCCATGGCCGAGCGGTAGTGTTTGTGCCCGGCGTCTTTTTTGGCGCCGTAGGTCAGCCCGCCGATCAGCACCCCCACCTTGTGGATCACCTCGGCATGGAAGGCGGCCAGCGCCAGGTGGGCGTCCGCGTGGTGCGGGGTGAGTTTGAGGGTGGTGTCCAGGGCCTTTCGAACCCGGCTGCCCAGCCCCTCGGCCAAGGCCAGGCCCACACTGACGCCTTGGCTGTAACGGCCCAACGCGTGGGCTTCAAGGTACCAGGCGTTGGCGTTCTCGGGGTCTTGCTGTTGCAGCATCTGGGCGCGGTCGGCCGCCTCCCGGTACAGACTCAGGCGTTTTTGGTCGCACGGCTCCAGGTGGTTGGCGTACAGGCAGGTGGCCTTGTTGGCGGCGTTGATGCCGCTGCCCCCGGCCTCCAGCCCCACATTCACGGCGGCTTCAAACGCCCCGTTGTGGAAATGCACCCAGGCTTGCAGTGGTCCTGAGGCCTTGGGCAGCGGTTCGCAGTCGCCCGCATGCAGTTGTGCCCACGCCTTTTTCAGCGACGTGGTTGTGTATTGAAACTCCCCTGCACTCGGGAAATGGACCCATTGGCTCATGGGGTCTCCTCGTTATTGGTCTACCCGCCGATTGTCCACTGCCTTGACAAGGCTTGACCATCGGGGCTAACCAGCAGCGACGCAGACCTCAGTTCATTTGGCCGTAAGCCCCAGTGAGTGCCAGCAGGTGCTCGCGTTGCTGCGGTTCCATGTACGGCGCCAGCAGGTTGAGCACATGGGCCGCCCCTCGCAACAGGGCTTGTTCGGCGTGGTCGGGCTCCAAGGCATGGCGCGGGTCGCGCACGTATTCGAAATTGAGCCAGTAGGTCAGCACCACCACCATGCAGTTGGCGGTGCTGTCCAGTTCCTGGGCGTCCAGGCGCAGGCTGCCGGCACGCCCCATGCCATCCAGCATGGTGCGGATGGCGCGGGTTTTGTGCCGCATCATCAGCTGGAACTGGGTCTCCAACTGGCGGTTCTTGCTCAGCAGGTCGGACAGGTCGCGGTACAGGAAGCGGTGGTGCCAGATGCGCTCGAACAGCGTGTGCATGAAGAACCACGCGTCTTCGACGTTGCGAACGTCTTCGCTGGCCATCAGGATTTCCATCACGCTGCGTTCGTACTGGCGGTACAGCGCGTTGATGAGTTCGTCTTTGGCCGGGTAGTGGTAATACAGGTTGCCCGGACTGATGCGCAGCTCTGCCGAGATCAGTGTGGTGGACACGTTGGGTTCGCCAAAGCGGTTGAAGAGGTCCAGCGTGACCTCCAGGATGCGCTCGGCGGTGCGGCGGGGTGGCTTTTTTGGCATGAGGCCGTCAGGATAGCCGGGCTCAGGTCTTGCGGGTATTCGGGCGAACCCACTGCAGCGTGTCGTGCTCCAACGCCGATTGCAGGTGCTGCACGTCGGCGTTGAGCTGATCCAGGGCCTGGTGCAGCCGATGCCGTGGCGCGGGCGGGGAGAGCGTCTGCGGCGGCGTGCCCAGCAGCGACCGGGGTTGGGTGAGCACGTGCCACGACAGGCCCATGCCGTGCGGGGCCAGCAGGGCGGACCATTCGGCGCGTCGGCTCAGGAGGTGTTGGCGGGTCTGCTGGTAGGCGTGTTCGGTCAGTTCGCGTCGCTGCCGGTAGCTGAAGGTGTTGGCCAGGTAGAACTCGGCGTCCCGGTGGTCGGGCTCCAGCAGCAGGATGGCGGTGTCGGGGTAGACCCGTTCGTACTGCTTCATGCCCAGTTCCAGGCGGGAATGGATGAGGCTGCGGAAGGTCTGGTTCATGACCGCCGGAAATCCGCCGTCCACCAACGACGGAATGGCCGAGGTCGACGCACGGCGATGGGGGCGTTCGGCGCCGCGTGAGGGCATGGGCGCTTCGGGCGCTTCCGCCTCAAAGGGCACCAGGGGGTTGAGGCAGAACATCACGTCCACGCCTTCTTCCAGCGCCACGGTGGCGTGCATGGTCTTTTTCAGGGCCCCGTCCACGTAGTGCTTGCCGTCGATTTCCACCGGGGGGAACAGGCCCGGCAGGGCTGCACTGGCGGCAATGGCGCGGGAAATGGGCACATGGTCCCAACCCTCGCGACCGAAGGGGGCGGCTTCGCCGCTGTCCAAATGGGTGGCCACCAGGGTCAGCTTGTGCTTGAGCTTGCGAAAGTCGTTGGTACGCCCGGGGCGGTTGAACAGGCGGGCGATTTGCCGGTGCACTTCTTCGGCGCTGAACAGCCCGGTGGGCAGCAGGGGCCCCAGTTGTTCCATGGCCCCCAGCAGGTTGCGCCGCCCAGAGCCCCAGGCCCACAGGCTTTGCCAGCCCAGGTCGGGCACGCGGGCCAGCCGTTGCAGCCATTCGGCGTAGGCCGGGCGCATCAGCCAGCTGGGGTCGAAGGCCTCCTGGCCATGGCGGGGCGAATCGATGAACAGGGCGCAGAGGTCGTGTGGGCTCAGGCCGTTGGCCAGCCCGGCGGCAATGAATCCACCGGCTGACACGCCCACGTAGTGGTTGCAGTCCGCCAGGGAAAAGCCGCTCAGGGCCTCTTCCAGCGCGCACAGTGCGCCGATTTCGTAAATCGCCCCCAACGGGCCGCCTCCGGCCAGCGCCAGTGCCACCTTGGGTGGCGTGGCCCGTGGGGTGGTGCGAGGCGAGCGGCGGGGGCGGCGTGGAGTCATTCAGGTCACGGAGCGTCAATCGGCCCCAGGCCCGGGCGGGCCTTTCAGGGGCGGAGGGCGTGGCGTCAGCCGATCAGGCGGCGGAAGCGCCGTCAGCCGGGGTGGCGTCGGTGCTGACGGGGGCGCTGGCTTTGGCGGGGCGGGCCGCGGCCTTGCGGGCGGCAGGAGCCTTGGCTGCGGGCTTGGCCTTCACGGGGGCGGCGGCCGGGGCTGCAGCTTTCTTGGCCGGTGCCTTCTTGGGGGCGCTGGCGGTGGGGCTGGCCTTGGGTTGCAGTTTTTGCACGTTGCGGTTGAGTTCGTCGATGCGTTCGATCAGCGCGTCGATGTCTTGAGCGGTGGGCACGCCCAGCTTGCTCAGGGTGCGGGCCACGCGGTCTTCGAAGATGGTTTCCAGCTTGTCCCACTGGCCGGTGGCCTTGGCGGTCAGGTCGTTGGCCATGTTGGTCATGCGGCTGGTGGCCCCTGCAATGCGTTCTTCGGCCACGGCCTGGGTCTTGCGTTGGATGGACAGGCCTTCCTTGACCAGCGATTCAAAGGCCTTGGTGCCTTCTTGCTGGGCCTTGGAGAAAGCGCCCAGGCCGGCCAGCCAAATCTGTTGGGCAGAGTCTTTCACGGCCCCGGCCAGGGGATTGACCGCTGCTGCGGAGGTTTTGGTGGCTTTGGCGGCGGTGGTTTTCTGGACTTTCTTGACCATGGTGGACTCCATTCAAAATGAGTGTGGGCAACGGATGATCAGGACTCTACGTGTTGACCCTGAGCAGATGTAGGGCGGTGCAACTAACTTTCTAGGCTCGGGACTCCAGGGTCTACACGGGTTTGTGCTGAAACCGTGTCGGTGGGGGCTGGGCAGAATGCAGGCTGGTTTCATCGGGCGTTCATTCGGGTGCCCGACAGGACAATGCACATGCCATCAGGAGAACACTCATGCGTTATTTCGTGACAGGGGCCACGGGCTTCATCGGCAAGCGGCTGGTCAAGCGGTTGTTGGAGGGCAAGGGGGCTTCGGTCCACTTCCTGATGCGCGCGGGCAGCGAGGGCAAACTGGCCGATCTGTATGCCTACTGGGGGCTGTCGGGGGCCAAGGCGCAGGCCCGTGCGGTGCCGGTCTACGGCGATCTGACGGCCAAGAAACTGGGGGTGGCGGCGGATGTGGTCAAGCAGCTCAAGGGGCAGATTGACCACCTGTACCACCTGGCGGCGGTGTATGACCTGAGCGCCGACGAGGACAGCCAAGTGGCCGTCAACATCGAAGGCACGCGCAACATGGTCGAGTTTGCCAAAGCGGTGGAGGCGGGCCAGGTGCACCATGTGTCATCCATTGCCGCTGCAGGCTTGTATGAAGGTGTGTTCCGCGAAGACATGTTCGAGGAAGCCGAAGGGTTGGACCATCCCTACTTCGCCACCAAGCACGAGAGCGAAAAAATCGTGCGCAAGGAGTGCAAGCAGCCGTGGACGGTGTATCGCCCGGCCATGGTGGTGGGGGACAGCACCACGGGCGAGATGGACAAGGTGGATGGGCCGTACTACTTCTTCAAGCTCATCCAGCGCATGCGCCAGATCCTGCCCCCTTGGATGCCCAGCGTGGGCCTGGAGGGGGGGCGC
>DASUON010000017.1:0-5415 GCA_036276615.1 Burkholderiaceae bacterium | reverse complement strand
CCTGAGACTGCGCCCATGGTCAGCCTCATTTTGCCCAGTCGAGATGCCGCCCACCTCATCAGCACCTGCGTTTCGTCCCTGCTGACCCAAACGGACTACCCGAACTTTGAGCTGATATTCATTGACAACAACACCCAAGATCCCGATGCACTGAAAGCCATCGAACAACTGGCGCTGGACCCGCGAGTGAAAGTGGTGAAGGATCCACGCCCATTCAACTACTCCGCGTTGTGCAATTTTGGCGTCCAACATGCGCACGGCGAAGTGTTGGCCCTGGTCAACAACGACGTGGAAGTGATTTCCAAGGACTGGCTCAGGGAGATGGTCAGCATTGCACTTCAGCCTGGGGTGGGTGCCGTGGGTGCACGCCTTTGGTACCCCAATGACACCCTCCAACATGGCGGGGTCATCCTGGGTTTTGGCGGGGTGGCCAACCATGCCCACCTCGGTCTGCCCAAGGGGGTTCCAGGCTACTTTGGACGAGCCATGACCTTGCAGTCGTTCTCTGCGGTGACGGGTGCCTGCCTGGTGGTCAAGCGCGCCATTTACGAAGAAGTCAAGGGTTTGGACGAAGTCAATCTGCCCGTGGCGTTCAACGACGTTGACTTCTGCATTCGCATCAAGATGGCCGGATACAGGAATGTGTGGACACCCTATGCCGAGCTGTATCACCACGAATCAGCCACCCGTGGGGCGGACCTGAGTCCGGAAAAACGGGCTCGCTTTGAACGGGAAGTGAATTACATGCAAGAAACGTGGAACTTCTTGCTCAAGGCAGACCCTTGCTACAACCCCAATCTGGCATTGTCTGGGGAGTTTTTCAGCCTTTCATTCCCGCCTCGCATCAGCCAAATTGACACCCCCATTCATACTCAATGAAGGCACCCTGAGGTTTTTGACCGCCAAAGCACCACCTTCACCCAGCCCACAAGGCTGAATCGATGAAAATAGCGGGATTGCATCCATGCCCGCTTCAGGACACATTGGTTGCGAAACTTCAAATATCCCTCAACCACATCTGTTGAATACCCAAATGCCGTCATGCGCCTCACCAAGGCGTCTGCCTGAAGGACTGTTTGAACCCCCAACCGTCTGACTCGATGGAGTTTGCTGGGCGACATTTCCAACATTCGCATGAGCAAATCCCAACCACGCCCCTTCTGTGCACCCACAGCGTTGGCAGCATGCTGCCTGTAAAGAACCAATGGTCTGTCGATTCGGTGCATCCCCCCGAAGCTACCGATGAGTGCACACCACCAGTCATGCATCAAAATATTGGAGGGGAAGGGCAACGCAATTTCGGCAAGGCGACGGTTCACCATGGAGGCACACCCTGTCACCACATTGCGACTCAACAACAGCGAAAGTCGTTCATCCCCTTGTTGAATATTTTCATATTGCCAAAATGATGAGGCCATGACCTCCATGTTGTGATCAACAACCTGAAGGTCGGAAAAAATCACATGCGGAAGTTCATGATTGTGGGACAACCCTTTCGCCACGGACGCAAACATTTCCAACTTCGCTGGCAACCACACATCGTCTTGATCTGCAAAAGCAAACCAATCGGCGTGACCTTGTTCCATCGCCCAGGACAAAAGGTGTTCGAAATTTTTGATCACCCCAAGACGTCCTCTTTCATCGGACAGAATGTGCATTCTGTCGCCAAAACGTGGGGCATATTGGCGAAGAACATCCAACGTACCATCATCAGATGAGTCGTCCCTGACCACCACACGAAAATCAGGCAGGGTTTGTGCCAGCAGGGAATCCAGCATGGCGGCAAGGTACGTCTGCCCATTGCACGTGGCGAGCAGGACATCAATGCGGGGATGCATGCTGTACCTCCTCAACCATCAAACGCTCATATGCGTTGGCAATGTGATCCCAGGTATAGCGGGATTCAATCAAGTGCCTGGCGCGCTCTGCCCACCGCCTGCGCTCTGACAGCGGCATGCCCATGACCTGGTTCAGGTGTTGAATCAATTCGTCTTCGGAACCGAAGTACAGCATGGCATCGCCGCCCACTTCCCGGTTGAATGGGTTGTCATGGGCAATGGTCACATTGCCACATGCCAGTGCTTCCAACAACGAGGGGTTCGTTCCCCCCACGGAGTGGCCATGCAGGTAACACGCGGCATGGATCCTCAGTTGTTTGAGCGCGCGATCGTCGTACACCCCCCCCAGGAAACGAACGTTTCCGTCGGCCAACGCCAACAAGCTCCGTTGGTAGGCATTCACCGGACCGACACCACCCACCACCACCAACGGTTCATGGCGGTTGGCCTGGAGGTAAGCGCGCACGATCTCCAGCACGTGGTTTTCTGGTTCCGGCCGGGCTACCACCAAGGCATACGCCCCGGACATCAGACCCCAGGTGTCCAGCAACGCGGCCTGATCATCAGCGGCCTCCACTGGATCGGCGCCATAGGCGATGAATGTGCAGGGAACGGCTTGGGGATACTTGGCCTGGAAATGATCCGCAATGGCCTGGGCATCCGCAATGATGCGGCTGGGCGACCAAGATGACACCCATTCCATGACACGAAGGTACGTCCGGGCCACCCAGTTCCATTTGCTTCGGGCCCACTCCAGCCCATCCACATTGAGCCAGATGCGCTGCCCTCTCAGCCTAGACAGCCAGCAGGCCCAGGCCGCGCCGTAACCCAACATGTAGACGATGTCGTGCCTTCCGTGTGCATCCCACAGGCAACGGCAGTCGTATCCGATCACCGACGCGGGTCCCCAAGAAGGGCGATGAATATGCCGAACCTTGACACCAAGGTGCCAGGTGTCAGGCAAGCCGACCTGGTCGGCTTCTGCATACACCGTGACCTGAATGCCCCGCTCGACCAAGCGAATGGCCAATTGTTCGGCAAAGGTCTCAAACCCCCCATACCGGGCTGGAATGCCGCGGGTACCGAGGATGGCCAGACTCAGCAAAGGTCGGCCTCTGCCAGCAACTTGGCAGTGCTGTCCTTGCCGGAGAGCTGAGGCGCGGCCCCGACATCCGGCCACTGAATGCCAATGGCGGGGTCGTTCCAGGCGATGCCGCGGTCGTGGGGCGGCGAATAATAATCGGTGGTTTTGTACAGAAAGTCAGCGGTGTCGGTCAGCGTGACAAACCCGTGGGCAAAACCGGGGGGAATCCAGAACTGGCGGTGGTTGTTCTCGCTCAGCTCCACCCCCACCCATTGCCCGAACGTGGGCGACGCTTGGCGGATGTCCACCGCCACATCGAACACCGCGCCGCGCACCACCCGCACCAGCTTGCCCTGAGCCTTGGGGGCCAGTTGGTAGTGCAAACCACGCAGCACGCCTTTGGAGGAGCGGCTGTGGTTGTCCTGCACAAAAGACACGTCCAGGCCGGTGGCGGCTTGGAAGTCGGCCTGGTTGAAGCTCTCGAAGAAAAAGCCGCGGGCGTCCCCGAACACCTTGGGTTCGAGGATGAGCACGTCGGGAATGGCGGTTGGGATGACGGTGTAGGGCATGGCGGGCAAGCGTCAGGTCAATGGGCGTGGCGCAACAACTGGAGCAGGTACTTCCCGTAGCCGTTCTTGGCCAACGGGGCCGCCAGCTTCTGGATTTGCGGGGCATCAATCCAACCGGCCCGCCACGCAATCTCTTCAGGGCAGGCAATCTTGAGACCCTGGCGGTGCTCCAGGGTGGCAATGAACTGCCCGGCTTCCAGCAGGCTTTCGTGCGTGCCGGTGTCCAGCCAGGCATAGCCGCGTTGCATGATCTGCACCGTCAAGCTGCCCTGCTCCAGGTAGGCTTGGTTGACGCTGGTGATTTCCAGCTCGCCCCGGGCGCTGGGTTTGACGGCCTTGGCAATGTCCACCACCTGGTTGTCGTAAAAGTACAGCCCGGTGACAGCGTAGTTGCTTAGCGGTTGGGCGGGCTTTTCTTCGATGCTGGTGGCCTTGCCGGTCGGATCGAAGGCCACCACGCCGTAGCGCTCCGGGTCGTGCACGTGGTAGGCGAACACGGTGGCCCCGCTGGCCTGGGCATCGGCACTGGCCAGCAGCTTGTGCAGGTCGTGGCCGTAAAAGATGTTGTCACCCAGCACCAGTGCGCAGGGATTGTTGCCAATGAACTGCTCACCAATCAGGAAGGCTTGTGCCAAGCCGTCCGGGCTGGGTTGCACGGCGTAGCTGAGGTTCATGCCCCACTGGCTGCCGTCACCCAACAGCTGCTGAAAGCGGGGGGTGTCTTGCGGGGTGCTGATGATGAGCACGTCGCGGATGCCCGCCAGCATCAGGGTGCTGAGCGGGTAGTAGATCATGGGCTTGTCGTACACCGGCAGCAGCTGCTTGCTGATGGCCAGGGTGGCGGGGTGCAAGCGGGTGCCGGAGCCTCCGGCCAGGATGATGCCCTTGCGTTGCGTGGTGGGGGTGGTCATGGAATTCTGCAGTCCCTGAATGATGGAAAGGAAGCGGCCCGCGCTGCCCTCAGTGAATCTCGGCCAGCATGCGCGCCACCCCTTGCTGCCACGGGGGCAGCGTCAGCCCGAACGTCTGTTGCAGCTTGGCGGTGTTCAAGCGGGAGTTGTGCGGCCTGCGGGCGGGCGTGGGGAAGGCGCTGGTGGGCACGGGCACCACCTCCTTCACTACAAATTCAGTAGCTGCCTGCGCTTTATTTGAAAGCGCCAGAACCTGATTTGCATAATCAAACCAGGTGGTTTCACCGTCGGCCACCAAGTGGTAGACGCCCGACAACCGAGCCCCGTCATGCGCCCCGGCCACGCGGCGCACAGCATGTGCGGTCACGTCGGCAATGAGGTCGGCCCCGGTGGGGGCTCCAAACTGGTCGTTGATGACGGTGAGCCGCTCGCGCTCGCGGGCCAGCCGGATCATGGTCTTGGCAAAGTTGCCCCCACGCGCGGCGTACACCCAGCTGGTGCGAAAGATCAGGTGCTGGCAGCCGCAGGCCTGGATGGCCTGCTCGCCCGCCAGCTTGGTCTGGCCGTACACGCTCAAGGGGCCGGTGGCGTCGGATTCCACCCAAGCCTGGGTGCCGCTGCCGTCGAACACATAGTCGGTGCTGTAGTGCACCAGCCAGGCGCCCAGTGCCGCCGCTTCGCGCGCCAGCACCGCCGGGGCCTGGGCGTTGAGGCGGTGGGCGAGTTCCGGCTCGCTCTCGGCCTTGTCCACCGCCGTGTGGGCCGCGGCGTTGACGATGACATCGGGCCGAAGGATCTGCACCGTGCGGGCCAAGCCGTCGAGGTCGGACAAGTCGCCACACAGGGTTTGGCCCGCCACGCACGCGCCTTGGCGGTCCAACGCCGTCACCGAGCCCAGCACCGCCAGGCTGCGCTGCAGCTCCCAGCCCACCTGGCCGTTTTTGCCCAGCAGCAGGATGTTCACGCCTGGGCCCCTGCCTGTGCGCCGTATTGCTTGCCCACCCACTCGCGGT
>DASUON010000016.1:0-15681 GCA_036276615.1 Burkholderiaceae bacterium | reverse complement strand
CCAGCTTGTTGGCGTCGGGGCCGAACACCTCCAAGGCAAAGTCGGCCCGGGCCAGCATCTCGTGGTGGTCGTCGGCGGTGATGTTCATCGAAAACAGCTTGGCCTGCCCGGTCTCGTCCATGGCGCGCTTCATCGCGTCGTACACCAGCGGAATGGTCTTTTTCAGCGGTGCAAACACCTGGTTGCCCTGAGGCTCGTCGTTCTTGATGAAGTCGCCGCCCAGCCAGAACTCGTACGCTGCCTGGGCAAAAGGCTCGGGGCGCAGCCCCAACTTGGGCTTGATGATGGTGCCCGAGATGTAGCCCCCGTCCTGCACCGGACGCCCCAGGATGCGCCACAGGTCCTGGAGGTTGGTGGCCGGGCAGTCGAACTGGCGAATCACCTCCGGCGGCACCCAGAAGTCGATCATCTTGGCGTGTTCGATGTCCCCCATGCCCTGGTTGTTGCCAATGGTCAGCGTGAGGAAGGACACCAGCATCATGCGCCCGTCGATCACGTTGCGATCAAACAGGGCCAGCGGGTAGGCAATGCGCATGTCCTCGGTGGCTTCGTCGATGTGGTAGACCAGCGCATCCACCCCTTTGGTGAAGTCGTCGGTGGTGCACACCGCCACGTTGGTGCCCGTGGACGACTCGGCAGCGAAGTGGGCCGCGGCTTCCAGGTAGCCATGCCCGGCCTGGGGCTTCATCTTGTAGGCCACCAGGATGTGCTGTCCCGCCTGCATCAGGTCTTGCTCGTTCAGGCTCAGGTTGGCGTAGCGGCTGCTTTGGTCCATGCGGGTCTCCATCAAAGGGGGGTCGATGGCGATGATTGTTGGCCCGGCAATCAATAAGTAAAAGTAAAATGTTTTGATCGTTATGTTTTACCTTTGTAAACCATTTTGAACCTCCGTCACGTCACCCTGCACCAGTTGCGCATTTTTTTGGCGGTGGCGCGCCAGGGCAGTTTTGCCCGCGCCGCGGAGGCCTTGCACCTGACACCCCCCACCCTGTCGCTGCAGGTCAAGCAGCTGGCAGACACGGTGGGGCAGCCGTTGTTCGAGCAATTGGGCAAAAAAATCTACCTGACCGCCGCAGGTCGCACCCTGGCCGACGCCTGTGCCGACGTGGAGCGGCGCATGGACCAACTGTCCGACGACCTCGCCGCTTTGCAAGGGGTGGAAAAAGGCAGCCTGAAGCTGGCCATCCTCACCACGGTCAAATACACCGTGCCCAAGCTGCTGGGGGGGTTCTGCGCGGCCCATCCGGGCATCGAGGTGGCCATGGTGGTCGGCAACCGGGAGAACCTGCTGCAACGGCTGGCCCAGAACCAGGACGACCTGTACATCATGGGGCAACCGCCCGAGCAGATGGACGTGCTCAGCGAAGCCTTCGGGCAAAACCCATTGGTGCTGGTGGCCCCGCCGCAGCACCCCCTGGTGGGGCAGGCCGCCATCGCCCCCACTCGGCTGGCGAACGAGCCGTTCATCCTGCGCGAACCCGGCTCAGGCACGCGCCTGACAGCCGAGCGCTTTTTTGCCACCCACGGCGTCACCCTGAAGAACCGGCTGGAGGTGGGGAGCAACGAAGCCATCAAACAGACCGTGGCCGGGGGCTTGGGCCTGGCGGTGCTGTCGGCCCACACCGTGGGGCCCGAGCTGGCACTGGGTGAACTGGCCCGGCTGGATGTGCAGGGTTTCCCGCTGGTGAGGCACTGGCATGTGGTGTACCCCCGCGGCAAGCGCCTGTCCGCCGCGGCCCTGGCCTTCAAGGATTGGTTGTTCGCTCACCGTCCGGGTGAGCCCCCTGCTCACGGCGGATGAGCACGCGGTCGATGCGGCGGCCATCCATGGCCTCCACCTCGAAACGCCAGCCGCCCCAGTCCACCGTGTCGCCACAGGCCAGCAGGTCACCCGCCACCGTCTGCATGAGCCCGGCCACGGTGTTGTAGCGGCCCTTGTCCTCGTCGGGCAGGTCCACCAGGTCCAGGCGAGCCTTCAACTCCTGAGCAGGCATGGCCCCATCCACGCGCCAAGAGCCATCGGCTTGTGGGGTGGCCCAGGCGTCCACCGCGGTTTCGGGTTGCAGTTCGCCGGTGATGGCCTCCAGCAGGTCCAACGGCGTGAGCAAACCCTGAACCACGCCGTACTCATCCACCACGAACACCATGCGCATGGCCTGCACACGGAATTGCTCCAGCAGCTCCATGCCGGACAGGGTTTCGGGCACAAACACCGCCGTTTGCACATGGGCACCCAGTGGGGTGGGCTCATCGCCCGAAGCCAAGCCCTGCCGGGCATGCACCTGCATCAGCTGGGCCACATGGATGACCCCGACCACATCGTCCAGCCCCCCACGGCAAACCGGGTACCACGAATGCCCCCACTGCCAGGCGCATCGCAGGGCATCGGCCACGCTGTCCGCGGCCTCCAGCCACTTCACGTCGGCCCGAGGCACCATGATGGACCCAAGCTGTCGGGCATCCAGCAAAAACACGTTGCGCACCATCTGGTGCTCGTGGGCCTCGATGATGCCGGCGTCCACCCCTTGCTCCAGGCTGGCGGCAATCTCTTCTTCGGTGACGTGCTGCACCGCATTGGTGTCGATGCGCAGCAGGCGCAACACCCCCGACGTGGTGACCGACAGCAGCGCCACAAAAGGCCTTGCGCCGCGGGCCACCCAGTTCATGGGCCGCGCCATGTGCCGCGCCACCGACTCGGGGTACAGCTGCCCGATGCGCTTGGGCACCAACTCGCCAAACACGATGGTGACAAAGGTGATGATGACCACCACCACCGCGGTGGCCGACACCTCGGCGGAACGGCCCGACCATCCCCACACCTCGAACACGGCCGCCAACGAGTCGCTGAACGCGGCCTCGCCCACGATGCCGTTGAGCATGCCGATGGACGTGATGCCCACCTGCACCGACGACAGGAACTGGGTGGGCCGGTCCATCAAGTCCAGCGCCGCGCGGGCGCCTTTGTCCCCCGCTTCGGCCAGGGCCTGCAAACGGGCCTTCTTGCTGGCCGCCAACGCCATTTCGGACATAGCAAATGCCCCGTTGAGCAGGGTGAGAAAGACGATGAGAAGGGTATCCATAATCAGGGCATGGCACTTTACATGATGGGCGACATCCAGGGCTGCCGCCCCGCCCTGGACCGGTTGTTGGACACCGTGGGCTTTTCCCCCAGCCGCGACACGCTGTACCTGCTGGGCGACCTGGTGAACCGCGGCCCCGATTCGTTGGGCGTGCTGCGCTGGGCCAGCACCCAAGGCGACGCCGTGCGTTGCGTGCTGGGCAACCACGACCTGCACCTGCTGGCGGTGGCTGCGGGTGCCCGGCGCCTCAGCAAAAAGGACACGCTGGCCGACATCCTGGAAGCCCCCGACCGAGACGCCTTGCTGCACTGGCTGCGGCAACAGCCGTTGGTCCGGCTGGCCCACGGCTGGCTGATGGTGCACGCCGGGGTTCTGCCGCAGTGGACCACATCAGAAACAGTAGCACTGTCACAAGAAGCAGAAAGCGCAAGCAACCATTTTGATTCTGAATTTTTGAGCCACATGTACGGCAATGAGCCCCCGCAATGGCACCCCCAGCTCACGGGGCAAGACCGGCTGCGGGTGATCGTCAACGCCTTCACCCGGCTGCGCTTTTGCGACGCGCAGGGGCGCATGGAGTTCGACACCAAGGAGTCGGCCGACCAAGCGCCCGCGGGGTACATGCCCTGGTTTGACGTGCCCCAGCGCCAGACCGCCGGGCAACCCATGGCGTTTGGCCACTGGTCCACGTTGGGCGAAACGCATCGCGCCGACGTGCTGCCGCTGGACAGCGGCTGTGTCTGGGGAGGCTGCCTCACCGCGGCACGCCTGGGTCCGGGGGAGGCGGGGGTGGGCAACGTCGAGCGCATCAGCGTGCGCTGCAAACAGGCCCAAAAACCGGGCAAAGAAAACAAATCACCCAAGTCGTGACCATGGACGGCTGCAGGGCCTGACGGGCTCGGCCCTCAGGCCCCGTGGCCTCGCAGAGCCCCTCTCACCTGCCCGAGCACGTTGCCACGGTCAAACCGGAGCATCACGCATCGACCATCGGTTGCTGCTCAGGTTGCGGCTGTGCCAGCGAAGGCTCGGGCGACGCAGGTGCGGCCACCACCGGTTGCGAAAACAGCGCGGCCACCCGTTTCTTGGGCTTGATGTTGGCCGAAAAGGCACTGCGCCCCGTGGTGGCCTTGGGTGCGGCCTCCCAGCTGGGCTGGGCGTCAGCCGCCACGGTGGGCTCGTAGGGCTTGTCAAAGAATGGGTCGTGGGACACCCGCGGGGCCACCGACCGTGGCGGGCGGCTGGAGCGAGAGGCCCGCTCATCGTCCTCATCCCGCCCACGGCTGCGGCGGGCAGGGGCATCGTCGTCGGAACGGCCCCAATGGCGCTGGCCATCGTTGTACCGACCGGCAGACGGCCGCACATCGGCGCTGGCCAGCTGGAGCGGCTCCACCTCGGCCTTTTGTTTGATGAGCTTTTCAATGTCGGCCAGCAAGCGGGCATCGGACGGCGTCACCAGCGACACGGCCACGCCTGACGCACCCGCCCGGCCCGTGCGGCCGATGCGGTGCACGTAGTCTTCGGCGTTGAAGGGCAGGTCGAAGTTGAACACCGCTGGCACGTCCTTGATGTCCAGACCGCGGGCGGCCACGTCGGTGCAGACCAGCAGGTCCACCGCACCGGACTTGAAGGCTTCCAACGCCTTCAGGCGCTCGTCCTGCGATTTGTCACCGTGCAGTGCCGCGGTGCGCAAACCCTCACGCTCCAGAGAGCGGGCCAGGCGTGCACACCCCAGCTTGCTGTTGACGAAGATGAAGGCCTGCTTCAGGCCGCGCTCCTGCAACACATGGTGCACGGCACGGCGCTTGTCTTCGTCGGACACCCCGATGAAGCGCTGCTCCACCGTGGACGCGGTGGTGTTGGCCCGCGCCACCTCGATGGTGACCGGGTCTTGCAGGTAGCTGTTGGCCAGCCGCTTGATTTCGGGCGAGAACGTGGCCGAGAACAGCAGCGTGGTGCGCTGCTTGGGCAGGTAGCTGAGGATGCGTTGCAGGTCGGGCAGGAAACCGATGTCCAACATGCGGTCTGCCTCGTCCAGCACCACGTACTCCACCTGATTGAGCACGCAGTTCTTGGCCTCGATGTGGTCCAGCAGGCGGCCCGGGGTGGCCACCAGCACCTCGACACCGGCCTTGAGTTCCAGCGTCTGGGGTTTCATGTCCATGCCACCAAACACCACGGCGCTGCGCAGGTGGGTGTACTTGGCATACAGCTTGACCTGCTGGGCCACCTGATCGGCCAGCTCACGGGTGGGCAGCAGCACCAGGGCCCGCACCGGGTGCCGCGCGGGCGAGGTGGAGGCGTTTTCGTGCTTCATCATCCGCTGCAACAGGGGCAGCGAAAAGGCAGCGGTTTTGCCGGTGCCGGTCTGGGCGGCGCCCATGACGTCGCGGCCCTGCAGCACCACGGGAATGGCCTGGGCCTGGATAGGGGTCATGGACTCGTAGCCCATTTCGGCCACGGCCCGCGAGAGTGCGGGCGCCAGAGAAAGTTGGGAAAAAGATTCGCTCATGTACCGCGTATTGTCTCACCCCGCTGCACCAGGGCCTCAAATTCCTCTGCGGGCACGGGACGACCAAAGAAATAACCCTGACCGTAGTCGCACCCCAACACCTGCAAGGCACGGCGGTTGACCTGGGTTTCCACCCCCTCACCCAGGGTGCGCAGCCCCAGGGAACGGGCCATCTGGATGACGGCCCGCACGATGGCCGCGCCGTCGGGGTCCACGGTGAGGTCTCGCACAAACGACTGGTCGATCTTGATCTTGTCCACCGCCAACCGACGCAAGTAGGCCAGACTGGAGTAGCCGGTACCAAAGTCGTCGATGGCCAGTTGCACGCCTTTTTGCTTCAGGCGCTGGATGACGGCCATCACCTCCTCTGGCTGCACCATCAATGTGGATTCGGTCAGTTCCAGCTCCAGGCGCTTGGGGTCGCACCCCGACAGCTTGAGCGCGTCCGCCACCTGCTGCTCCAGCAAGCCCTGGCGAAACTGCATGGCCGACACGTTGACCGCCACGCGGATGCGGCTCAGTGGCGGGGAGGACCAGCGGGCCATCTGCTGACAGGCCTCGCGCAGCACCCATTCGCCAATTTCGGCGATCAGACCCGTGCTTTCAGCCTCGGGGATGAAGCTGCCCGGGGGCACCAAGCCCACCCCCGGCCGCTCCCAGCGCACCAGGGCCTCGGCCCCGATGATTTCACTGGTGCTGAGGTTAACCAGGGGTTGGTAATGCAGGCGCAACTCGCCCCGCTTGGCGGCACGGGACAAATCGCCCACCAGGGCCATGCGATCACGCCCGCCCTGGTTCATGTGTTCGGTGAAAAACCGCACGCAGCGCCGCCCGGCCTCCTTGGCCTGGTACATGGCCGACTCGGCGTTGTTCAGCAGGGTGTCGAAATCGCGCCCATCCGAGGGGAACACGGCCACGCCCAACGAGGCCGACACCACCACTTCACGCTGGTCCACCACAAACGGATCGGCCAGCGCCACGAGCACCCGCTGGGCCATGAGCCGCAGGGAATGGGCATCCGCCTTGGGGAACAGGAACACAAACTCGTCGCCGCCCCGCCGACTCACGGTTTCGGTGGCGGCCGTGACCGACACCAGGGCACGGCTGATCTGGCGCAGCAGCTCGTCGCCGCCCACATGCCCAAGGGAATCGTTGACCAGCTTGAAATGGTCCAGGTCCAGCACCAGCAAGGCCATCTGATGCCCGCCCACCTGGGCTTGCGCAATGGCCTGACCGGCACGGTCCCGCAGCAGCACCTGGTTGGGCAGGCCGGTGAGCTGGTCGAAACTGGCCAAGCGCATGGCCCGCCGCTGGGCCGCCTTCTGCATGGACAGGTCGGCAAACGTGGCCACGTAAAACAGCAGCTCGCCCGACACCACGTCGCGCAAGGCCTGGATGCGCAAACGCTCGGGGTAAATGGCGCCATCCTTGCGGCGGTTGAGCACCTCGCCTTCCCACTTGCCGGTGCGCTCCAGCGTGGCCCACATGTCGGCGTAGAACGCTGGCGAGTGTTTGCCTGAGGTCAACAGGCTGGGCGACTGGCCGATCACCTCCCGTTCCAGGTAACCCGTGACACCCTCGAACGCCGGGTTGGCCGCCACGATGCGGTTGGTGGCGTCGGTGACAAACACCGCGTCGTGCGTGACATCCCACACCGTGGACAACACCAGCAGCTGCTGGCGCAGCAACTGGGCCGTGGCGTCGTCGATGACAGGTTCGTCCGACTGGACACGGAACTGCTCCATCAGCCCCATGGACTCGGTGCGGTCTGACGACTCCGACGCCATCTCTCAGGCCTTGGGCAAGGTCACACCCACCTGCCCCTGGTACTTGCCGCCGCGGTCCTTGTACGACACGTCGCACACCTCATCGCTCTCGAAAAACAGCACCTGTGCGCAGCCTTCGCCCGCGTAGATGCGTGCGGGCAAGGGTGTGGTGTTGGAAAACTCCAGCGTCACATACCCCTCCCACTCGGGCTCGAACGGGGTGACGTTGACGATGATGCCGCAGCGGGCATAGGTGCTCTTGCCCAGGCAGATGGTCAGCACGTTGCGGGGGATGCGAAAGTACTCCACCGTGCGCGCCAAGGCAAAACTGTTGGGGGGGATGATGCAGCTGTCACCCTGGAAATCGACAAAACTCTTTTCGTCGAAGTTCTTGGGGTCCACCACCGTGCTGTGGATGTTGGTGAACACCTTGAACTCGGGGGCGCAGCGTATGTCGTAGCCATAGCTGCTGGTGCCGTAACTGATGATGCGCTGGCCATCGGCCTCTCGCACCTGTCCCGGCTCGAACGGCTCGATCATGCCGTGTTGTTCGGCCATGCGGCGTATCCACTTGTCACTCTTGATGCTCATCCGGGGCTCCTCTGGCGTGCATTGTAGGCACGGCTCATCCGTCAATCGGTCTCGGCCAGGTGAACCCGCACCACCGCACGGTCATCGCCCAGGATGATGAAGGCAAACAGCCATTCGTCCAGGCTCTGCGCTGCCGCCGTGCGCCGGGCCAACAGAGGGGTGGCCTTGGGGTTGAGCAGCACAAAGTCGGCCTCGCAGCCGGGCTGCAGGTTGCCGCACTGCCCGCCCAGGCCCAGGCCCCGGGCCGCGCCGTCGGTGTGCAGCCACCACAGGTGCGAAGGGGCCAGGCTCAGCCCCGTTTTCAGGACCCCGCCCTGCTCCAGCGCCATGCGCCCCACAAAGTAGGCGGCCTTCATGGTCTCGAACGGGCTGAACGAGGTGCCACCGCCCACATCGCTGGCCAGGCCATGCAGGTGCTGCGTGCGTTCGGCGGCGGCAAAGTCAAAAAAGCCACTGCCCAAAAACAGGTTGCTGGTGGGGCTGACGGCGGCGGCGGTGCCGGTGTCGCGCATCAGCGCCCGATCGGTGTCATTCAGGTAGATGCAGTGTGCGTACACCGCACGCTCGCGCAGCAGCCCGAAGCGGTGGTACACGTCCAGGTAGCTGCGGGCCTGGGGGTAAAGCGATTGCACCCAGGCGATTTCGTCTCGGTTTTCCGCCACATGCGACTGGATCCACACCCCGGGGTGCGCCGCGGCCAACTCCCCCGCGCCGTGCATCTGGGCGTCGCTGCAAGTGGGTGCAAAACGGGGGGTGATGGCGTAACCCAGCCGCCCTTGGCCGTGCCAACGCTGCAACAGCGCCTCGCTGTCGAGCAAGCTTTGCTCGGCCACGCTGCGCCCCGAGCCTGCGGGCACCGGGTTCAACAGCGCGTCGGGCGCGTGGCGGTCCATCAGGCACAGGCCGGTGATGAGGCGCCCTCCCCGCGCCTGGGCGCGGCCAAACAGCGCTTCCACCGAATTGGGGTGTGAAGTGGCGAACGCCAACGCGGTGGTGACCCCATGGCGCTGCAACTCGTCCATGAAGGCATCGGCCACCCCTTGCGCATGCGCCGGGTCGGCAAACCGGGTTTCCTGCGGAAAGGTGTAGTGCTCCAGCCAGGGCAGCAAGCCGTCGGCGGGGGACCCGATCACGTCCAGCTGGGGGTAATGAACGTGCAGGTCCACAAAGCCGGGGGCCAGCAGGTGGTCGGGCCAATGCTCCACGGGAACGCCGGGATGCTGGGGCAGCAGCGTGCGGGCGTCGCCCGCGGCCTTCACCCGCCACAGGTGGTTGCTGTCGCGGGCCAGCACCAGCAAGCCGTCGGGGTCGTGGACGGCCTGCCCGTCGTCGTCAAACCGCAACAAAGGGGCACGAAACGCCTTGAGAGGCATGGAAGCATTGAATTCGGTCATGGCCACAGTGAAGCACGCAAACCCTGTGCCCGCGTGGGTTGGGGGTGAATAGGCCGCATACGCGCCGCCATATCCCCAGGCCCCACGCACAGGGGTTTTTTGATAAGTTTGATAACACCTCACCCAAAAACCGGGCGAGAAATGGGCAAAATAGCCATTATTTGCTGCATTTGCGACTGAATGAACCGCCCCACACCGCCGGACACCCCCACCGACACGCTGACCACCCGCGAGGTGGCCCTCCAACTGGGGCTGGCTGTGCGCTCGGTTCAACTGATGGTGGACCGGGGCGAGTTGCAAGCCTGGAAGACATCCGGCGGACACCGCCGCATCCTGGCCCAATCGGTGAAGGACTGGCTGGCCCGCCAACCAGGTTCCCTGCCCACAGGCCCCGCCGCCCGGCGGCGCGCCGACGACGCGACCGGCCCCACCGTGCTGTTGATCGAGGATTCCTCGCACTTCCAGCGGGTGCTGCGCCTCATCATCGAAAAAACCCACCCCGACGTGTTGCTGCACCTGGCCAGCGATGCCGTGGTGGGGATGGCCATGTGTGGGGCGCTGAGGCCCGACGTCATCATCGTGGACCTGCTGTTGCCGGGCGTGGACGGTGCGGCCCTCATTGCCAGCCTGCGCTCGCAGCCCCATTTCGAAGGCATGCAGGTGCTGGTGGTCACCGGGCTGGACGCCACCGACCGTGCGCCGTACGAATACGCGCTGACCGGCATCACCGTCATCGAAAAAACCGAGGTGACCCAGCGCCTGCCCTCGGCCCTGGGGGCCTTGCTTCAGCGCTGAACGCCGCGGCCACCTCAAGGGCTGAGGTGGCCCAGCACGCCTTCCACCAGCCAGTTCATGGCCAGGATCTGCTCGTCCGACAGGGTCTGCCCCCGCTCGATCACCACCTTGCCCTGGTTGTCACGCACCGGGGCCGCAAGGGCGTGGAACGGGTGCAGACGCCCCGAGGCAATGTCCCGCTGGCGGGCCAGCACCTCACCTTGCACCATGCGCGGCACCTTGGGGCCGAAGGCGTCCACGCGGACCATGCCCTCCTTCACCCCACCCCACAGCCGGGTGCTGGCCCAGCTGCCGTCACGCACCGCCTGCACACGGCGGGTGTAGTAGTCGCCCCACTGGTGGGTCACGGCCAGCACCTGGGCGTCGGGGGCGGTCTTGCGCATGTCGGAGTGGTAGGCCACGGCCAACTTGCCGCGCTCCTGGGCCGCAGCCATCACGGCGGTGGAGCCGGTGTGGAACACCAACACCTCGGCCCCCTGGTTCATGAGGGACATGGCCGCATCCCGCTCACGGGGCGGGTTGAACCACTCCCCCAGCCACACCACGCGCACCTGCGCCGCGGGGTTGACCGACCGCATGCCCAGCGTGAAGGCGTTGATGCCCTGGATCACCTCGGGAATGGGAAACCCGGCCACATACCCCGCCTGCGTGGCCATGCGCCCTGCCGCCACGCCGGCCAGGTAGCGCCCCTCGTAATACCGGGCATTGGCCCCGGCCACGTTGGGCGCGGTCTTGTAGCCGGTGATGGACTCGAACTTCACCTTCGGGAACTCGGCCGCCACCTTCAGCGTGGGCTCCATGTAGCCAAAGCTGGGGGTGAAGATGATGTCGGCCCCGCCGCGGGCCAAATCGCGGATGACACGCTCGGCATCCGGCCCTTCGGCCACGTTCTCCACAAAGCGGGTGGCCACCTGTGGGATCTGACCGGGCTTGTTGAGCGCAGCCTCCACCGCCTTGCGGGCGTCGTCGTGCTGGCGGGTCCAACCGGCGTCGGTGATGGGTGAAACGTACACAAACGCCGCCTGCACCGGGGCCTTGGACGGCGCAGCCGTGCCCTGGGCCAGGGCGGAAGGGACAAGGGAAATGGAAAAACTGGCGGCCACGGCAGTGGCTGCGAGGTTTTTGTACATGGTGTTCCTCTACATGGCTTGCGGACAAAAAAATCCCGCCAGGCAAGCTCCGGCGGGTGCGGCATTTTAAGGGGATGGCCATGGCGGGCTTACAGTGGGCCCCACATGCGCCCGCCGCTCGCCACGGATCCAGCCGGGTGACCCGTCATTTGCCTGCCCCTGAAAATAAACAAACAAAATGGCACATAGCGCTTTCACATAAAGCGCAAGCAGCTATCATTTTTGAACCATCATGGCTGAAGCCCTCATAGCCCAATACGGCCCGGACGTGCCCCGCGCCATTGCCCACATGGTGGCGGCGGTGCACCCGCGCTTCTGTGTGGACGCCTTCTTGGCCGATGTGCTGGCGGGCTACGACGCCCTGGCCCTGATGCCGCGCGGGCGGCACATGGCGCGGGTCTTGCAACGGCACCTTCCGACCGACTATTCCGAGGCCCTGGCCATCCTGCTCGCATCGGCCAGCCAGCCCCACGGGCGGGACCCCAACCTGTCGCTGGGCTCGTTCCTGTACCTGCCGCACACGCTGTTTGTGGCCGAGTTTGGCCTGGGGCATTTCGAGGCGTCCATGCAGGCCCAGCACGCGCTCACGCAGCGCTTCTCGGCGGAGTTCAGCATCCGCCCCTTTTTGCAGCACCACACCCAGGCCACGCTGGAGCGCTTGGCCCACTGGACCCAAGACCCCAGCGAACACGTGCGCCGCCTGGTGTCCGAAGGCACGCGCCCCCGCCTGCCCTGGGCCCCGCGCCTGCCCGCCTTCCAGCGCGACCCCACGCCCGTGCTGGCCCTGCTGGAGCGCTTGAAAGACGACCCCGCGCTGTACGTGCGCCGCTCGGTGGCCAACAACCTCAACGACATTGGCAAAGACCACCCCGAGCTGCTGGCCCAGACCGCCCACACCTGGCTGCACCAGGCCCCGCCCGAACGGCGGTGGGTGGTGCAGCATGCCTTGCGCACCGCCCTCAAGCGCGGCGAAGCGGGCGCGCTGAACGCCCTGGGCTTTGGCGGCCCCGCCCACGTGCAGGTGCACGCCGCCACGGTGACCCCGGCGGTGGCCACCCTCGGCGGCACGGTGACCGTGGCCCTGGCGGTGACCAACCCCACACCCCAGCCCCAGCAGGTGCTGGTGGACTTTGCCGTGCACTACGTCAAGGCCAACGGCCAGACCCGGCCCAAGGTGTTCAAGCTCAAAGCCCTGACCCTGGCCGCCCACGAGACGCAGCACCTCAGCAAGCGGCTGTCGCTGGCCGAAATGACCACCCGCAAACACCACCCCGGACTGCACCGGGTGGAAGTGCTGCTGAACGGGTGCGCCCAGCCGTTGGGGCAGTTTGAGCTGGTAGCCTCTGCCGCTTAATCCACCTGCAAAGATTGCTCCAGTTTTTGCAGCATGGCCTGCCGGTGTTCATCGCACACAAAACTGGCCTCGAAGCTGTTGCGGGCCAGTTGAACCACGTCGGCTTCCGACAGGTTCAGGGCCTGCACGGTCTGGGCAAAGTTCTCGTTCAGGTAGCCGCCGAAGTAGGCCGGGTCGTCGGAATTGACAGTAGCGCACAGCCCGGCGTCCAGCAGGCGCTTCATGGGGTGGTTCGCCAGGTCTTTCACCACACACAGCTTGAGGTTGGACAACGGGCACACCGTCAGCGGCACGCGCTGGGCGGCCAGCCGGGCCACCAGGGCCGGGTCTTCCAGGCTGCGCACGCCGTGGTCGATGCGTTCGGCCTGCAACACGTCCAGCGCCTGCCAGATGTAGTCGGGCGGGCCCTCTTCCCCCGCATGGGCCACGATGCGCAGCCCCAGCTCGCGGCAGCGGGCGAACACGCGGGCAAATTTCTCGGGTGGGTGGCCCACCTCGCTGCTGTCCAGGCCCACGCCGATGAAGTGCTCGCGGAAGGGCTGTGCCGCGTCCAGCGTGGCCTGGGCGTCGGCCTCGCTGAGGTGGCGCAGGAAGCACAGAATCAAATGGCTGGTGAGGCCCCAGCGGGCGCGGGCCTCGTCGCAGGCGCGCTTCAGCCCGCCGATGACGGCGGCCATGGGCACGCCGCGGGCGGTGTGGGTCTGGGGGTCGAAAAACAGCTCGGCGTGGATGACGTGGTCGGCATGTGCCCGCTCGAAGTAGGCCATGGCCATGTCGAAAAAGTCTGCCTCGTGCAGCAGCACGCTGGCCCCGGCGTAGTAGATGTCCAGAAAGCTCTGCAGGTCGGTGAAGGCATAGGCCGCCCGCAGCGCCTCCACGCTGGGGTAGGTCAGCGCCACGCCGTTGCGCTGGGCCAGCGCAAAAATCAACTCAGGCTCCAGCGAACCTTCGATGTGGATGTGCAGCTCGGCCTTGGGGATGCGGCGGGCCAAGGCCACCGCCACATGGGGGGTTGAGGAGGTCACGGCCAGTCTTTCAGGGCAAAAAACAGAAGAAAAAACGCATCAGCAAATGCCGGTGCTCACGTCCAGGCGGGTGAGGAAGCGTCGGTACGCCGACGACACCCGGTCCGCCGGGCCATGCACCTCGCGCCATGCGCCCAGCCCGGTGATGGGCAGGCGCCGCGGGGTTTGCGATTCCACGATGGGCTTGTCCTGCAGGAACACGGTGTCCTGGAAGGCGCGCAGTTCGGCGTCGGTGCTGGGGTCGCCCCGGGTGGACATCAAGAACCAGGCGCGGCAGCTTTCGTGCGCTTCGGGTTGGATGAACAGCCCGATGGCGTTGGACGGCCCGCCCTCGGTGTCGGCCTCCTTGCACAGGGTCGCGGCGTAGGGCGCGGGCACGCTGTAGCGGTAGCGCACGGGGCAACCTTCGGCGGCGTCGGCGTAGCCGTGGGGCTGCCAGGCCAGGGCCTCGTGCACCAACACGCCGCTGGCCAGTTGGTTGTCGTCTTTCAGCTCCTGCACCTGGCCGGAATCCACCCGTGCGTGCTCGGCATCACCCAGGTAGCCGCGGTGCACAAAACCGAAGTGGCTCATGTCCAAAAAGTTCTCGACCAGTCGGGGGGCACTGGTGGCCACCGTGTACGGGCCGCACCACACGTTGCGCCAACCGGGCTGGTCGGCCTCGGGCAGGCGGTGGGGTTCGCGCAGGGTGTCGGGCACGGTGTCGTCGGGGGCTTTCAAGCGCACCCACACCAGGCCCTGCTGCTGGGTCACCTCGCACACGGTGGTGGCGTGGGTGGCGGGGGGCTGCCAGTCGGGCTGAGCCGGCACGTGTTCACAACGCCCGGTGGAACCGAACGCCCAGCCGTGGTAGGGGCAGGCCAGGCGGAAGCGCCCGTCCGGCCCCTTGACCACCTCGCCCATGGACAGCTTGGCCCCGCGGTGCGGGCAGTGGTCGTGCCAGACGTGGATAGTGCCCTCCCCGTCAGGATGGCCATCGCCACCGCCCTCGCGCCACACCACCAGGGGCTGGTTGAGCAAGGTCACGGCCTGGGGTTGGTGGCTCACGTCGGCAGCCAACGCCACCGGGTGCCACAGCATGTGTTCCATGGTGGAGCTCCTCTTGTCTTCTCGGGGCAGGCAGCATATCGCCGATGCCAAACAAACAGGCCGCCCGTTCGCACAACGAACGGGCGGCCTGATCCAGATCAAGCCCCGGGGGGGCCTGCGTGGGCTCAGCTGGGCATCAGCCGCCGGGCACCTTGCCTTCCACGCCCTTGACGTAGAACTTGATGCCGCCCAGGAAGGCGTCGTCAGCCACTTCGTCTTTCTTCAGCACTTCCTTGCCGTCCTGGCCCTTGATGGGGCCCTTCCAGATGGCAAAGCTGCCGTCCTTCAGACCGGCCTTGATGGTGTCGATCTTGGCCTTGGTCTCGGCGGGCACGTCTTCGGCGATGGAGACGAGGTCGATCGCGCCTTCCTTCACACCCCACCACACGCTGCCGGTGGACCAGGTGCCGTTGAGGGCGTCACCCACGGCCTTCACGTAGTACGGGCCCCAGTTGATGACGGAAGAGGCCAGGTGGGCCTTGGGGTCGTAGGCGGACATGTCGCTGTCCCAGCCGAAGGCGCGCTTGCCCAGCTTGCCAGCGGTTTGCAGCACGGCGGACGAGTCGGTGTTCTGGAACAGGATGTCGGCCCCGCCGTTGATCAGCGAGGTGGCGGCCTCGGTTTCCTTGGGTGGGTTGAACCACTCACCCACCCAGACCACCTTGGTCTTGACCTTGGGGTTGACCGACTGCGCACCCAGCGTGAAGCTGTTGATGTTGCGGATCACCTCGGGGATGGCGATGGAGCCCACCACACCCAGGGTGTTGCTCTTGGTCATGGAACCGGCGATCACACCGGCCATGTACGCGCCTTCGTAGGTGCGGCTGTCGTAGGTGCGCATGTTGGGCGCAGTCTTGTAGCCGGTGGCGTGCTCGAACTTGACCTCGGCGTTGTCGGCCGCGACCTTGAGCATGGGCTCCATGTAACCAAAGGTGGTGCCGAAGACGA
>DASUON010000015.1:0-3385 GCA_036276615.1 Burkholderiaceae bacterium | reverse complement strand
CTACGACTTCAACGACGCGCTCATTCCCCTGGGGGCCAGCTTCTGGGTGCGGCTGGTGGAGCGGTGGTTGGTCACTCGCTGACCGCCGCCACCGCAAACCGGCGGGCGGCGATTTCCAGCAGCCCGTCGAAAATCAGGCCCTCCACCAGCTCGAAGCGGTTGGACATGCTGGGGGCCATCTTCCACCCGGCCCCGCCGGTCATGATGCATTCGGGCTCCTGGCCTGTGTGCCGCCGCAGGTTGTCCACCATGCGCTGAACGGCCCCGGCAATGGCAAAGGTGCCACCGCTGGTGAGGGCATCGCTGGTGTTGGTGGGGAAGTCGCGCACCTCGCCCGTGGGCACGTGCAGACCCGCCGTGCCCGACTCCAGCGCCCGCAGCATGATGCCGTGCCCTGGCAGGATGATGCCGCCCAGAAAGCGGCCCTGCTCGTCCAGCGCTTCCACCGTGACGGCTGTGCCCACCATGACCACCACACAGGGCCGGGGTCCACCGTGGGCCACCACCCGCTGGCGCGCCCCCACCATGGCCACCCAGCGGTCGGCCCCCAGGCGACCAGGGTGGTCGTAGCCGTTGGTCACGCCGCCTTCACTCAAGGAGGGCACCACCCATTGGGGGTGCACATCCCACAGCTCCAGCTGCTGCTCCACCCGGCGCCGCACCGCGTCACCGGCCACCACGCACCCCAGCACGTGCTCGGGCTGGGCCAGGCGGCTCCATTCGCCCTCGGACAGCTTTTCAATGTTCTCCAGAAACTGCGCCCCATGCGCCAACAACCGGGCTCCCACCTGGGGGCGGTCGTACAGCGCCCATTTCAAGCGGGTGTTCCCCACGTCCAGGGCCAGCAGCGTCATGGTGTCTCCTCAGTTTTGCCTCCAGGGCAGGCCATGGTACTTCCATCCGCCCTTCTGCCCCCGGTGGGCCTGGGCGTCGGGGTCGCCTTCAAAGCCTTCCAGGATGTTGTAGGCCGTCAGGCCCAGCTCGGTGGCCCGTTTGGCGGCGGCGATGGAACGCACACCGCTGCGACACAAGAACACCACCGGGCGGCCCGCACTGGCCTGGCGCACGGCGTCGTCAAACCCCGGGTTCATGGCCATGCCCGGCCACTGCTTCCAGGCCACGGCCACCACACCAGGGACAAAGCCCACCCACTCGCGCTCGGCGTCGGTGCGCACGTCCACCAACACCGCGTCACCCGCCTGCACCCATTGCCAAGCCAACTGCGGCGACACATCGCCTGCATAGGCCTCGGCGGCGCGGGGCAGCATCTGGGCCACCCCGTCCACGTCATGGCGGGCCACCAGGCCAGAGACGAGGTTGGCGGGCACCGCCTGGTCGATGAGGCGGGGCTTGGGCAGGTTCAAGGCATCCATGAGGGCCACAAATTCGGCCTGGCTCTTGCCCGCCACCCGTGGGTTATGGGCCTTTTCGTGCCCGATGGTGGACTGGGTGCGCCCGTTGTAGTCGTGGCCGGGCCACACCACGGCGTCGTCGGGCAGGGCAAACAGCACCTGGGTGAGGCTGTGGTACAGCGCCTCGGCACTGCCCGACTGGAAATCGGTGCGGCCACAGCCGTTGATGAGCAGGGTGTCGCCGGTGAACACATGGCACTGGCCGTCCACCGTCCACACGTAACTGGCGCTGCCCGCCGTGTGGCCCGGGGTGTGCAACACCTGCACCGTCTGCGCGCCAAAGCGCAGCGTGTCCCCATGCTGCAACTGCACGGCGGCGGACCCGATGCCGCAGCCCGCGGGGGCCGCGGTCTTGGCCCCGGTGTGCTCGGCCAGCCGTCCGGCGCTGGTGATGTGGTCGGCGTGGGCATGGGTTTCCACGGTCCACACCAGTTTCAGGCCCAGCTCGCGCAGCGTGGCCAGGTCGCGCTGGAGCTGGTGGTCCACCGGGTCGATGAGCAAGGCTTCGCGGGTGTCCGCATCGAACAGGATGTAGGTGTAGGTGCTGGACTCGGGGTCGAACAGTTGGACGGGCTTCATGGGGTGATCTCAGGAAAACTTGGCCAGCATCTCGGCCACATCGTCGGCAGGCACGTCACCTTGTGAAATGACGCAGCCCACCAGGGTGTAGAAGGATTTGTCCAGGGCCTTGCGGGCGGCGGCCATCTGCTGGGCCACCTTTTCGCAGTCTTCGTCGGCTTCGATCAGGCGCTGGATGCCACGCAACTGGCCTTCGATTCGTTTGAGGCGCAACACCAGGGCGCGTTTGCGTTCGGGGTCTTGAACAATGGTCATGAGGCGGTTCCACAGGGCAAGACCGGGTGGCAAAGCGACTCGGTCCAGCAAAAATGACATTGAATCACAACCGCCATCCACCCGTGCACGGCGCTGTCAGGTTGACGTTTACGTAAACGGAATATCATTCCGCCCACCCAGGCCAACGAGACGGAGACAACGCATGACCGACCTGTCCGCAGAATTCCAAGCCCTCGCCCACTACCGCCCCAAACACAAGGTCCGGTTCGTCACGGCGGCCAGCCTGTTCGACGGGCACGACGCGGCCATCAACATCATGCGGCGCATCCTGCAAAGCATGGGCGCGGAGGTGATCCACCTGGGGCACAACCGCAGCGTGGACGAGGTGGTGACCGCCGCGCTGCAGGAAGACGCGCAGGGCATCGCCATCAGCTCGTACCAGGGCGGCCACGTCGAGTACTTCAAGTACATGGTGGACCTGCTGCGCCAGCGCGGCGGCAGCCAGATCCAGGTGTTTGGCGGCGGCGGCGGGGTGATCGTGCCCGACGAAATCCGCGAACTGATGGCCTACGGCGTGGCCCGCATCTACAGCCCCGAAGACGGCCAGCGCATGGGTCTGGCCGGCATGATCGGCGAAATGGTGATGCGCTGCGACCAGGACCTGACCCCGCACGCTCCGAGCAGCCTTGACGCCATCCAAGGTCACACCGACGCCGCCTGGCGGGCGCTGGCGCAACTCATCACGGCGCTTGAAAATTCACAACAAAATCACCCTCTGTCGCTTGATCTGAAAGCGCAAGCAGCTACAAAAACAATACCCATCATCGGCATCACCGGCACGGGCGGTGCGGGCAAGTCCAGTCTCACCGACGAGCTGATCCGCCGCTTGCGGCTGGACCAGGACGACCGCCTGCGCGTGGCCGTCATCAGCATCGACCCCAGCCGCCGCAAAAGCGGCGGCGCCCTGCTGGGCGACCGCATCCGCATGAACGCCATTGGCCCCTGGAAGACGGACGCGGGGAGCGTGGGGGCACGCGTCTTCATGCGCAGCCTGGCCACCCGCGACTTTGGCAGCGAGATCAGCGCCGCCCTGCCCGACGTGCTGGCCGCCTGCAAGGTGGCGGGCTTTGACCTGATCGTGGTGGAAACCTCGGGCATTGGCCAGGGTGATGCCGCCA
>DASUON010000014.1:0-2665 GCA_036276615.1 Burkholderiaceae bacterium | reverse complement strand
CCAACAGCGTCCGTTGGCCGAAGTGAAGAACGACGTGCGTGAGCGCTTGGTGCAGCAGCGGGCCATTGCGTTGGCGCAGGCCGAAGGCAAGGCCAAGCTGGCTGCTTGGCAGGCGGCGCCGGCCAGCGCGGCCTTGCGCCCACCGGTGGTGCTGGCGCGCAACCAGCCCCAAGGTGTGCCGCCCGCTGTGCTGAAGGCCGCGTTGTCGGCGCCGGCCGGTGCCGACACGGCCGCCTGGACCAGTGCCGATTTGGGCAAGGACGGTTTTGTGGTGCTGCGCGTGAACCACGTGCTGGCACGGGCCGAACCCGATGCGGCGCAAGCCCGCCAGGAGCGTGAGCAATTGGCCCAGTTGCTGGCGCGAACCGAGTCGCAAGCGTACCTGGCCCAGCTGCGCGCCCACCTCAAAGCGCAGGTGTTGGCAAAAAAATCGACTGATGCCGCAAGCGATGCCGGTAAGTGAGCAGAATGGGGTTATAATTTGAGGCTGCGGTGGCTGTAGCTCAGTTGGTAGAGTCCAGGATTGTGATTCCTGTTGTCGTGGGTTCGAGCCCCATCAGCCACCCCAAGCAATTCAACGATTGAGCCCGGTTTTTACCGGGCTTTTTCGTTTTTGTTCTCGGCTGCAGGAGAACCAAGCACTGCACTTGGTTCAGTCAGGGGCATTCCAGCCCGGCCAGTGGCAGGCCCTCTGCATTCACATACACTGCTGCGCGTGAAATTCAGCGTGTCTGAACTGGTGCCCCGGTCCTTCCGCAGCCGCATGGCGTGGTTGTATGGCTGCCTGTCCTTGCTGGTGGGTTTTCCCACCTACCTCTATGTCAGCCACATCCACCAGGCGCAATTGATCGCGGACCGCCAGGAAAACATCCAGGCGCTGGCCACCTCGGCTGCCACGGTGATTGCCGAAAACCTCATCGAGCGGCGCCGGGAAATTGAGTTGTTGGCCAAGACGCCCCTGTACCGCAATGCGCCGCTGGACAGTGCGGAGTTCCGTGCCAGTCTGGAGCGGTTGCAGCATTCCTACCCGCATTACTCCTGGATCGGTTTGGCCGACCGCGGTGGGGTGGTGCGGGCCGCCACGTCCGACCACCTGCTGGGCAAGGACGTTCAGCAGCGCCCCTGGTTCATGTCCGCGCAAGGCGGCACTTATGTGGGCGATCTGCACGAAGCGAAGTTGCTGGCCCAAATTCTGGATGCGGACAGCAACGACCAACCGCTGCGCTTCATTGATTTTGCCGCGCCCGTGTTCGACTCATCGGGCCAGTTGCGCGGGGTGCTGGGGGCCCATGCGCATTGGCGCTGGGCGGGGGATGTGCTGGCCGTGGTGATGCCCAAACGGGCACAAGCGTTGGGCTTGGATTTTTTCATTGTCAACAAGGACAACAAGATCATTTACCCCGACCGCAAAGAGGTGCCCGCCGCTGTGCCGGACCTGGGCCGGTTGTCGGCGCAACCGAGCACGGCTTTCCAAACTTGGGCGGATGGTCAAGCCTACCTGACCAAGGGGGTTTCGATCAGGAACCCGGTGGACACCAATCCCTTGAACTGGCGCGTGGTGGTGAGCCAGCCGCAAGACGTTGTGCTGGCGGATGTGCGCGGTTTGCAACGGGTGATTCTGTTGACGTTTGGGATAGGCGGTGTGGTCTTTTTGTTGCTGGCCTGGTTGGGGGCGGAGCGCATGAGCCGGCCCCTGGAGCAGCTGACGGACATTGCCCACCGCATTGAACAAGGGCAGGAAAGCATGTCGTTTGAGACGGCGGCGCAGAGCCTGGAGTTGCGCAAACTGTCTGATGCGCTCAGCGGCATGGCCGCAACGCTGGTGCAGCGCAAGCATGAGCTTGAGGCCAGCAACAGGGGTCTGGAGGCCAAGGTGTCAGAGCGGACCGCCGAGCTGAGCCGGCTCAACCTGCAGTTGGAGAAGCTGGCCCGAACCGATGCGCTCACTGGACTGTCGAACCGCTTGAAAACCAATGAGCGCTTGCGTGAAGAGTTTGAGCGCATGAAACGCACCGGGTCGGTCTATTCCGTGCTGGTCTTGGACATTGACCACTTCAAGCGCATCAATGACACCCATGGTCATGCCGTGGGCGATCGGGTTTTGAAGCAGGTGAGCCAGGTGCTGAGCCGCACCTTGCGGGATGTCGACTTCATTGGGCGGGTGGGCGGTGAGGAGTTCATGGTGATTCTGCCCGCGACCGCGCAGGAGCCGGCCCTGGTGGTGGCCGAAAAACTGCGGGTGGCGGTTCAGCAGACACCGATGGAGCCCGTGGGGCAGATGACGGTGAGCGTGGAGGTCCAAGAGGCTTCCAACAGCGATGTGGACGACGATGCGGTCGTCAAGGGGGCGGACACCTGGCTCTATTTCGCCAAGAACACCGGACGCAATCGGGTGGCCCCCATCGCCGAGCCCTCACCCGCAGCCTGATCCTGGCGCTAGCGCTGGAGGCGGTGTGTGGCCCCGCGCGTCAGGGTGGGGCGGTCATCACCAACTGGGTGTGGCGCTGGCCGGTGCCGCAGTGGCGGTGTCGGAGGAACTGGTGGTGGACGCGCTGCTGGCCCAGCCGCCGTTGGCCAGGAACACAGCCCCCAGCGCCAGCAAAATGGCCAGCAGCAAAGCGAGGTAACTGCCGGGTTGGGCGTGGCGGGTGGTGGCTGGAACGCG
>DASUON010000013.1:0-2764 GCA_036276615.1 Burkholderiaceae bacterium | reverse complement strand
CCGTTGGGGGTGCGACGCATCATCACTTTCATGGGGGGCTCCGTGGGGTGGGGTTTCAGGCGGCCAGAGCCGGTTCGTTCAGCAATGGGGCGATGACGCGCTGCACCGTGGCCAGCACGTGTTCGATGTCGTCGGGGGTGTTGTCGCGCCCGAGCGAGAAGCGCACCGAGGCACGGGCTTGCGCCAGGGGTTCGCCCATGGCCAGCATGACGTGCGAGGGGCGGGTGCCCCCGGCCGAGCAGGCGGCACCGGAGGAGGCCAGCACGCCTGCGCGCTCCAGGCGGGTGAGCACCACGTCGTGGTCGATGAGGCCAAAGCGCAGGCACAGGGTGTTGCCCAGGCGGGGCGCCTGGCGGCCATACACGTGCACCTCGGGCAGGGCTGCCAGCAAGCCCTGTTCCAGCCGCTGGCGAAGGGCTTGCACATGGGCCAGATCGTGCGCCAGGGTGTGACCGGCCCGTTCGCAGGCGGCGGCGAAGCCGACGATGCCGGGCAGGTTTTCGGTGCCGCCCCGGCGGTAGCGTTCCTGGCGGCCGTGCAACAGGGCAGGCAACTGCAGGCCCTGGCGCAGCAGCAGCGCGCCGACCCCTTTGGGCCCATGGAACTTGTGGGCCGACACGCTCATCAGGTCGGCCCCGCTGTGGCCAAAGTGCAATGTGCTTTTGCCCGCCAGTTGGGTGGCGTCCACGTGCAGCAGGGTGCCGGCACGCTGTGCCAGGGCGGCCAGTTGCGCGGTGGGCATGAGCACCCCGGTTTCGTTGTTGGCGCCCATGACGCTGACCAGGGCCACGTCGGTACCGATCAACTCGGCGGCGGCGGCCAGGTCGAGCCGGCCCTGGGCATCCACGGGGATGAGGTCCACCGGCACGCCGTCGGCCTGCAACTGGCCCGACAGGGCGAGCAGGCCGGGGTGTTCGACCGCGCTGAGCACCAGCCGGGAGCGGCCTTGCGCGCGTCCGCGTGCCTGTGCGCCCAGAACGGCCATGTGGTTGGCTTCGTTGGCGCCGCTGGTGAACACCAGTTCGGAACCTTTGCAGCCCAGGAAGCTGGCCACGCGCACGCGGGCGTCGCTGAGCAGCCGGCGGGCCGCCTGGCCCGGGGCGTGGAGCGAGGACGGGTTGCCCCAGGAGGTTTCCAGGGCGTCGCGCATTTCGGTCACCACCTCTGGGGCTGGGCGGGTGGTGGCGTTGTGGTCGAGGTAGACGGCAGGGCTCGGGTTCATCGCCAGTACTCCCGGTGCGGGTCGTCGCTCAGCAGCGCCAGGGCCTGCGGCAGTGACAGGTCGCGTGCGCGCAGCACCCAGGCCCCCAGTTGGTCGTCGTGGGCGTGCAATTGCCAGCGCCCTTGGGCCCCTGGCCGCAGCCAGGCGATGCGGATGTCGCCCCCTTGCGGGTCCACCGAGCGCGAGCAGTTGGGGCTGACGATGCGCCAGCCGGTGCCTTCGCGTTCGATGCGTGGGCGCACGTAGCGGTAACGGCTGCGTGTTTGCAGCGCCTGTTCGATGGCGCAACGGGTCAGGTCCAGCACCCGGGCCGAGGTGCACCGGTCCTGGGGCCGTGGGCGGCGTTGGCGTGCGTTCATGCCATCACCCCAGGCGCCGGCTGGTCGGCACCGACGGACACCAGCTCGTATTCCAGGCAGCCCAACACGACCAGACCGAAATCCACCAAGTACAGCGGTTGCTTGGATTCGAGCAGTTGACCGATTTGCACGATCTCGCCCGGGCCGCCCGCTGCGATCAGCAATTCGTCTTCTGGCACGTCGGGCACGCTGCCGTCGTTGTAGAGATCGATGGCGGCGCGCACGGCCTGTCCCCAGGCGTAGCGGGGGGCTTGTGGTTCAGTCGCGGGGTTCATGAAGCACCTCTTGTGGACAAGGCGGACGGGACAGGGCGCGCACCGCTGTGGCACCCAGCTCGCGCTGGCGTTCCTCGGCCCGGGCCCGCACATCGGGCTCGGGGTCAAGCAGCAGGCGCGTCAGCGTGGACCCGCTGGTGCGTCCGGCCACGGCATGGCGCACCAGCCAGTCGGGGTCCTGCGCCAGCGGGGTCAGCAGGTGGGGGGGCAAGCGTTCGGCCAGGATGCGCCGCACTTCGGGGGCCGGGTCCTGTGCCAAACCGAGCAGGGCGGGCATGGCCATGCGCTGCGCCACCACACAGCGCACCTGCAGGTCGGGGTCGTGGGCCAGTTTCCACAGCCAGGTGGGGGCGATGCGCCGCGCCACCGTGACGCGTACCTCGTAATCGGGGTCCTGCAGCAGGCGGGGCAGCAGATCGGTTTCCAGGCGCTGTGCCACGCGGATGCGCACTTCACGGTGCGGGTCGGTGATCAGTTCGGTCAACCGTGCCAGCGGCAGGCGCAAGGCCACTTGCAGCCGGACGGTTTCGTCCGGGTCGTGCAGCAAGGTGGGCAAGTGAAACGGGTCCACGTAGCGCGCGGCGATGGCGCGGACCTCGAAATAGGGGTGCCGCAGGTGTTCCACGGCCCGTTGGGGGTGGTGGCGAAAGAAACGGTCGATGCGCCGGGCGTAGGCGTCTTGCACGCAGGCCCTGCCAGGCACGCAGCCACCCTGGGCACGCAGCACCTGGTGTGGGCAGTGGCCGCAGTCAATCGCTTGGCCCTGCCAGTCTTGCACCGGTATGTCGTTTGCAGAGGGGGCCGTGGCCACCGAGGACGGGGGCGTTGTCATGGCTAGGCTCCCAGCGCGCCGCCAGCGCGGGCGCGGACCCAGGCGGCGGCGCCAAAAGCGTGTTCGCCCAGCACCT
>DASUON010000012.1:0-7862 GCA_036276615.1 Burkholderiaceae bacterium | reverse complement strand
CTCCATGTGCGCGGCCATGCCCAGCAACTGCCCGATGGTGATGACCCCGGTGCCGCCCACGCCCGCCACCACAATGCCCCAGGGCGCACTCAGGGTGGTGGGCAGCGGCTCGGGCAGGTTGGTGGCAGGCGCGTGCGGATTGCCTTCGGTGCGGCTGGCCTTTTTCAGCTCGCCTTCCACCGTCACAAAGCTGGGGCAGAAACCCTTGATGCAGCTCTTGTCCTTGTTGCAGCTGCTCTGGTTGATGGTGCGTTTGCGCCCGAACTCGGTTTCCAGCGGCTCGATGGACAGGCAGTTGCTCTGCACCCCGCAGTCGCCACAGCCTTCGCACACCAGGTCGTTGATGACCACGGTCTGGGTGGCCTGGGCCATCGTGCCGCGCTTGCGGCGGCGGCGCTTTTCGGTGGCGCAGGTCTGGTCGTAAATGATGACCGTGGTGCCCTGGATCTCGCGGAACTGGCGCTGGATGCGGTCCAGCTCGTCGCGGTGGTGGATCTCCAGCCCGGTGGGCAGGCCGGTCACGCCGCTGTACTTCTCGGGCTCGTCGGTGACGATGGTCAGTGCCGTCACACCCTCGGCCTTCATGCTGTTGGCGATCTGCACCACGCTGTGGCCCTCGGGCCGCTCACCCACCTGCTGGCCGCCGGTCATGGCCACGGCGTCGTTGTACAGAATTTTGTAGGTGATGTTCACCCCGGCCGCAATGCTCTGGCGGATGGCCAGGATGCCGCTGTGGAAGTAGGTGCCGTCGCCCAGGTTGGCGAACACATGCTGTTCACTGCTGAACGGCTGCTGTCCCACCCAGGGCACGCCCTCGCCGCCCATCTGGGTGAAGCCGATGGTGTCGCGGTCCATCCAGATGGTCATGAAATGGCAGCCGATGCCTGCCATGGCGCGCGACCCCTCGGGCACCCGGGTGCTGGTGTTGTGCGGGCAGCCGGAGCAGAACCACGGCTGGCGTGCGACCTCGGTGCCGACGGACAGCGTGAGCATGCCGCGCTCCTTGGCATCCAGCACGTCCAGGTGGCGGTCCATGCGGGCGGCCACGTCGTCGGGCACGCCCAGCTTCTTCAGCCGCTGGGCGATGGCACGGGCGATGAGGGCGGGCGACAGGTCGGCGTTGGCCCGCAGCAGGGTGTGGGCGCTGGGGTTGGGCATGCTCCATTCGCCGCCGGAGAAATCGCCCTCCACCTCGTTGAACTTGCCCAGCACGTTGGGTCGCACGTCACTGCGCCAGTTGTACAGCTCTTCCTTGAGCTGGTATTCGATGACCTGACGCTTTTCCTCCACCACCAGGATTTCCTTCAGGCCTGCGGCGAATTCGCGGGTGGTCTGCGCTTCCAGCGGCCACACCACGGCCACCTTGTGCAGGCGCAGCCCGATGCGGTGGCAGGTGGCTTCGTCCAGGCCCAGGTCCTGCAGCGCCTGGCGGGTGTCGTTGTAGGCCTTGCCGCTGGCGATCACGCCCAGGCGGTCATCGGCACTTTCGATCACGTTGTGGTTGAGGCGGTTGGCGCGCACATAGGCCAGTGCGGCATACCACTTGTGGTCCATCAGGCGGGCTTCTTGGTCCAGGGCCGCATCGGGCCAGCGGATGTGCAGGCCGCCAGGGGGCATGGGGAAGTCGGGCAGGACGATGTTCACCCGCTCCGGGTCGATCAGGGCGGTGGCGCTGGACTCGACGATCTCCTGGATGGTCTTCATGCCGGTCCACACCCCGGCAAAGCGGCTCATGGCAAAGGCGTGCAGGCCCAGGTCCAGGATGTCTTGCACGTTGGTGGGGAAAAACACCGGCAGGCCGCAGGCCTTGAAGATGTGGTCACTCTGGTGCGCGGCGGTGGAGCTTTTGGCCACGTGGTCATCACCTGCGATCGCCAGGGCACCGCCCCAGGGGGTGGTGCCGGCCATGTTGGCGTGTTTGAACACGTCGGAGCAGCGGTCCACGCCCGGCCCCTTGCCGTACCAGATGCCAAACACGCCGTCGAACTTCTGGGTGCCCTTGGGGGCAAAACCCAGTTGCTGGGTGCCCCACACCGCCGTGGCCGCCAGTTCCTCGTTGACCCCGGGCTGGAACACGATGCTCTGCGCCTTCAGGTACTTGCTGGCCTTTTGCAGCGCCTGGTCGTAGCCCCCCAGGGGTGAACCCCGGTAGCCGCTGATGAAGCCCGCGGTGTTCTTGCCTTGCAAGGCGTCGCGCTGGCGTTGCAGCATGGGCAGCTTGACCAGGGCCTGCACCCCGCTCATGAACGCCCGCCCGTGCTCCAGGCTGTATTTGTCGTCGAGGGTGACGGTTTCCAGGGCCCGGCGGATGTGCTCGGGCATCTCGCGGGAGAAGGGTGCGTTCATGGTTTGTCTCCTGAAGGCGGCTTTTTGGATCGGCAGGGATGGGCCGGGGTTCCGTCTGCAGGGGGCGTGCAGCCCGGGTGGGGTCATGGCCATGCAGCGGCGCGAACGGCACAGTGTAGGGACAGTTGTGCGATAAGTGTTTGCTTTTCATGCCCAAATTCACCTGGGTTGGGAAAGAATATTTCTTGATAATGCCCTTTATGGAAACGCTGGATAAGTTTGACCTGGCCATCCTGCAAGCCTTGCAGGCCGATGGCCGTTTGACCAATGCCGAGCTGGCCAGCCGCGTGGGCTTGTCGGCGGCACCGTGCTGGCGACGGGTGCGGGCGCTGGAGCAGGCGGGCTACATCCTGGGCTACCGGGCCGAGCTGGACCGGCGCAAGGTGGGGCTGGGGGTGCTGGCCTTTGTGCGGCTGGACGCCGAGCGCAACACGGGCGATGCGACCCGGGCGCTGGAGGAGGCCATCCGCCGTCTGCCCGAGGTCATCTCATGCCACTACATCAGCGGCAACGGCACCTTCGAATTGCAGGTGGTGGCGCAGGACCTGGACAGCTTTTCGCGCTTTGCGCTCAACAGCCTCATCAACCTGCCCAACGTCAAGGACTTGCACACCAGCTTTTCACTGGGTGAGGTCAAGGCCGCAGCTCCGCTGCCCTTGGGGCATTTGGCACGGTGATCCGGCTTTCGGCTACATTGGTTCGCTGATTGGCCAGGTGATGCCCCATGCTGTTTCGAGTGCTTGTTTGTGTTGCTGTGGCAATGGCTTATGTGGCCAGTGGATGGCTGTCGCTGCAGATCAGCACGCCACCCCATTACATCTCCATGGTGTTTCTGCCCGCCGGAGTGGCCTTGGGGGCCATGCTGGTGTGGGGCTGGTGGGCGGCCCCTGGCGTGTGGCTGGGTTCCGCGGTGGTGCAGTGGCTGGCCAGTGGCCAGTTGCCCATGGCGCAATGGCCCTTGACCGTGCTGTTGTCGCCCTTCGGGGCCGTGGTCCAGGCCGGGCTGACCGCGGCGCTGGCGCGGCGGTTTGGCGGCTACCCCCATGATGTGGACACGCCTCGACGAACCCTGTTGTTCATGCTGGTGTTGGTGCCGCTGGGGCATTGCCTCAACGCCAGCTTGTCCGTGCCTCTGCTGGTCCATTCCGGGGCCATGCCCCCGGCCGAAGCCGCATTCAGTTGGTGGGCCTGGTGGCAAGGCGATGCCCTGGGGGCGGTGCTGGTCACGCCCTTGATGCTGGTGGCCTTTGGGCGGCCCGCCGAGTCCTGGCGGCCGCGCTGGAAAACCGTGGCCCTGCCCATGGTGCTGGCGCTGGCGGTGGTGGCGGTGTCGTTCAGCCAGATCCTGCGCAGCGAGCAACGTGCGCTGGCACAGCGGTTTGACCAAGCCTCGCACGCCCTGAGGGAGCGGTTGCAGCGGCGCCTGGATGCCCAGACCGATGCTGTGCTGGCCGTGACCCGGCTCAAGGAACTGACGTCTGACGAAGACCCCCGCACGTTTGAGCTGACCACGTCCATCTGGCTCAACCGCTACGCCGGCACACAGAACTTTGGCTGGAGCCCCTGGGTGAACCACGCGGATCGGTCGGCCTTCGAAACCCTGGCGCGCACGCGGCACCGGGTGGCTCTCGGGGGCACCCGGTACGAAATCCGCGGTCGCAACCAGGACGGCCAGACCTTTGTGGCACCGCCCTCGGCAGCCTATCTGCCCATTTTGTTTGTGGAACCGCTGGAGCCCAATCGGTCGGTGCTGGGCCTGGACGTGATGGTGCTGCCGGCCACGGCCCGCGCCGTTCGGGCGGCGCTGAACTCCGGGCAACCGCAGGTGACCGAGGGCATCCGCCTGGTGCAGGAGACCGGTGAACAGCGGGGCGTGGTGATGTACCAGGCCGCCTACGACCCCACCGCGATGGGGCCCTCGTCGCTGCGGGTGCGCGGGGTGGTGTCGGCGGTGTTCCGCATGGACGATGTGTTGCAGGCCGCCCTGGAAGGTTTGGACACCAGTTACCTCACGGTGTGCCTGATCGATCCCCAGGCCCCTGCCGCCAACCAGCGCCTGAGCGGGCCGTTGGGTTGCGAGGAGCCCGACGGCATGCGCCCACACCACTTTGTGTCACTGCCCGTGCATTTCGGTGAGCGGCAGTGGTTGTTCCAGGTGGCGTCGGGCTCGCATTTCGAAACCCAGGAGCGGGGCTGGATCTCCTGGGTCACGTTGACCGTGAGCCTGATGGCTGTGGGGCTGCTGGGGGTGTTCCTCATCGTCCAGACCGGGCATGCCCGGCGTACCGAGCAATTGGTGGTGGCGCGCACCCGGGAGCTGGCGCAGAGCAACGAAGGCCTGCACCGACTGGCCATGTTCGACCCCCTGACCGGGCTGGCGAACCGCCTTCACTGGGTGGGCGAAGCCCGCAAGGCCCTGGACGCAGCCCGGCGGCATGGAGACCGTCTGGCGGTGCTGTTTGTGGACCTGGACCACTTCAAGGACGTCAACGACAGCCTGGGCCACAACATGGGCGACCTGCTGCTGCAAGCCGTGTCCCAGCGTTTGCAGGCCTGCATGCGCTCGCACGACCTGATGGCCCGTCAAGGCGGGGACGAGTTTGTCGTGCTGCTCAACCGCTTGCGCTCCCGGGACGATGCCGCCGCCGTCGCGACCAAGATGATCGAGCAGCTGACCCAGCCCTTCACCCTGCATGAACACGAGGTGCATGTGTCGGCCAGCATCGGCGTGGCCTGGTTTGAAGGGGGGCATGCCGATGTCGATGCCCTGCTTCGCCACGCCGACATGGCCATGTACCAGGCCAAGGCGTCGGGGCGCAACGGCTGGTCGTTCTTCGAACCGCAGATGGACCAGAGCGTGGCCCAGCGGGTGAAGGTGGAAAGCGGCCTGCGCCGCGCCCTTGTCCAGAACGAACTGGTGCTGCACTACCAGCCGCAGATGGACTGCGCCACCGGCCAGATCGTGGGCGTCGAAGCCCTGGTGCGCTGGCAGCACCCCGACGGGGGCCTGCTCATGCCCGACCAGTTCGTGCCGCAGGCCGAAGCCAACGGGCAGATCGACGAACTGGGCGCCTGGGTGATGCGCGAGGCGTTTGGCCAATGGCGGCGCTGGCAGCAGCAGGGCATCACCGGGTTGACCATGGCGGTCAACGTGTCGGCGGTGGAGTTTGGCCGCCCGACCTTCATCCCGCGCCTGCGCCAGATCCTGGACGAAACCGGGGCCGACCCCGACTGGCTGGAACTGGAAATCACCGAAACCGCGCTCATGCAGGCCCTGCCCGAGCTGGTCGAGCGGCTGGGCGACATGGCCCGCATGGGGGTGCGGCTGTCGCTGGACGACTTTGGCACCGGCTACTCCAGCCTGGGCTACCTCAAGCGCCTGCCGCTCAACAGCCTCAAGATCGACCGCTCCTTTGTGCACGACCTGCCGGGCGACAAGGAGGACGAAGCCATCGTTTGCGCCACCCTGTCCATGGCCCGGGCGCTGGGTCTGAGCGTGGTGGCCGAGGGGGTGGAACTGCCCGAGCAGCGCAGCTTCCTGGCGCAGCAGGGTTGCAACCTCATCCAGGGCTGGCTGGTGGCGCGGCCCATGGACGCCCGGGCGTTCGAGGCCTGGTGGGCCAGCCACGGCGGGCGCTGACCCGGCCCGCAGCAGGCACCGGGTTCAGGGGGCGCCCACCCCCGCGCGCGGCCACAGGGCCCACAACTGCAAGGGCTGCTTGAGCCCCCCGGCGATGGCCAGGGCCTCGTCCCCCCAACCCGCAAAGTAGTCGGCCCGCGCGGCCCCGGTGATGGCCGCCCCCGTGTCCTGGGCCAGCACCAGGCGTTGCAGCACCGCCGTGGGGCCGGGGCTGGCCAACCACACCGGCGTGCCGTACGGGATGGCCCCCGGGTCCACCGCAATGGACCGCTGGGGCGTGAGGGGCACGCCTTGGGCCCCCCGCGGGCCGAAGGCGGCATCCAGCGGGCCCAGTGGCTCTTCGCGGAAGAACACCGTGCGCGGGTTGCTCCACAACATGTCGTTGAGCTGGTCGGGGTTGCGTGCTGCCCAGGCCTTGATGGCGGGCCACGAGGCGTCGGTGATGGCCCGCCGGTCCAGCAACCAGCGCCCCACGCTGCGGTAGGGGTGGCCGTTGTGCCCGGCAAACGCCAGGCGGACGGTGCGTTCGCTGCCGTCGGGTTCGGTCACCTTCACCCGGCCCGAGCCCTGGATCTGGACGATGAGGGCGTCGATGGGGTCGGCCAGCCAGACGATCTCGCGCCCGGCCAGTTGGGCCTGCACGTCGGGGCGGCTGTCGATGTCTTGCCGCGAAAACCAGGGCTGCTGCCCGTTCAGCCCCGCCGGGGGCGCGTACAGCGGCACCGGGTGGCTGGCGCTGCGCACCCGGCTGGCACGCAACTCGGGCTCGTAATAGCCGGTCAGCAGCCCGCTGGGCAGGCTGCCGTCGCTGGCGGCCACGCGGTAGGGCTGGAGGTGGCGCACCATCCAGGCCAGTTGGCTGGCGGGGGCGGCCAGCATCAAGGGGCGCACCTGACGGCACAGCGTGGGCCAGGCGCTGGCCGGGCGCTCACAGCTGCGCACCCAGGCGTTCCAGGCGGTGGACCAGTCGGCGGCGGCCAGGTCGCTGTGCAGCCCGGGCAGGTCGGTCCAGGCGGCGGGCAGCCACTGGCTGCGGGGGCGGGTCAGGGGCGCGGGCGCGGGCTGGCTGGCGGCCCACAGCAGGGCATCGTTCAGCTCGGCCAGGGCTTCGGGGTCTGACACGGCGAGGGGCGGGCTGTCCGCGGGGCTGGACGTGTGCGGCGGCTCTGGCAGTGGGGCTGAAACGGGGGCGCGGCCCGGGCTGGCACACCCGGCCAGCAGGCCCAGCGTCATGGCCAGCAACGCGGTGGCACGCCAAGCCCGCGGCCCCCATGGGGTGAAGGGGGGGCTTTCTAGAATGCCTGGCATGACCTTGTTGTTGCTGGAAGCGCTGGGTGCGCTTGTCATCCTGGTGCTGATCGTCTGGTGGACCATGTTTTCGGGGCGCCCCGGGGGTGAACGTCGCCCCGATGATGAGGCAAAAAATAACAATAAAAATGGCCTCTAGCGCTTTTTCTATAAGCGTAAGCAGCTATTTTTTCAGGAGTTTGTTGGCCAGTTCGACCGCGGACTTGACGCCCATCTTCTCGAACACCCGCGAGCGGTGCACCTCCACCGTGCGCACGCTGATGTTGAGGTCGTCGGCCACCAGCTTGTTGGGCAGCCCGGCAATCACGCGGTCCATGACCTCGCGTTCGCGCTCGGTGAGTTGGGTCAGCAGGGTCTGGATCTCCCGCTCCCGGGCCAGCCGCAGCACCTGCGTGTGTGAGGCTTCCAGGGCCTTTTCCACCCGGTCCACCAGGGCGTTGTCGGAAAACGGCTTTTCGCAGAAATCAAAGGCCCCGCGCTTGACCGCGTCCACCGCGGTGGCCACGTCGGCGTGGCCGGACAGGAACACCACCGGCACGGTGGCGGCCCAGGGCAGGGCCTGAAGGCG
>DASUON010000011.1:0-8357 GCA_036276615.1 Burkholderiaceae bacterium | reverse complement strand
GAGCAGCAGGGGCTTTCCACCCGGTAGCCCTCGCCATGCGGCAGCACGCGGGGTTTGACGTACTTGTAGCGGGCCCGCTGTTCCAGCGCGAGCACCAGCCGGTGCTGCATGAAGCTCAGCACCGGGGCCCCGCACGCCAGATCAGCGGTGGTGTTCATGGAAGCAGTCCGGCAGGGGCGGGGGCAATTTCCTCTTCCAGGCAGCCCACCACGCAGCGCCCGTGCTCGGGGCCGAATTCCACCAGGTACACGGGTTCGTTGGTTTCGGTGGAATGCCCGATGTTGACGATTTCGCCCACCGCGCCTTGGGGGGCCAGCAGGGCCCCTTCAGGCTGCCCGGGGTGGCTGCCGTCGTTGAACAGGTCGTCCAGCGCAATGACGCGCAGGCCCCAGGGGTATTCGGCGGTGCGGGGTTCGGCAAAGGGGGTCATGCGGCGGGCTCCGGTGCGGGTGGGGGGCGGTGGCTGCCCAGGTGTTGCAGGGCCTGGGCCTTGTCGCCCAGTTGGGCCAGCACCTCGTCGGGCAGGTGGTCCAGGGTGCAGAGTTCCTTGGCGCGCATGCCCACGCGGTGGCCGCTGTCCACAAAGTCCACGGCGTAGATGTAGAACTGCTGCAAAAAGGTGTTGATGTGCACCACGTAGCCGATGTCGCCGCGGTGCACCAGCACGTCACCAATGTCCTTGCCGCCATAGGTGCCGTCGTTGCGCACCACCGAGCGGGCGGCCACGCGTTCGCCATGGCGAAAGCGCGGGGGGTGGGCCACTTCCAGTTCGTCGTCGTCGCGGTTGATGTCGGACATGGTTCAGGCTCCGGGGTGGGGGGTGCCCAGCCGTTCTTCCACCTCCCAGCGCACGCGGCAGTCGTCGTCGTGGGCCAGTCGGTCCAGCAGGGCCGGGGGCAGGCGGCGAGCGACGATGCGGCGCACGTCGGCCTCGGGGTCGCTGGCCAGGGCCAGCAGGGCGGGCATGTCCAGGCGCTGGGCCACGCGGGTGCGCACGCTGCGGTCGGGGTCCTGGGCCAGGGCGGGCAGCAGACCTTGAGGCAGGCGCAGGGCCACCACTTCGCGCACGCCGTAGTCGGGGTCGTTGATCAGCGTGGACAGTTCGGCCAGGTCGATGCGCTGGGCCACGCGGATGCGCACCTCGCGGTGCGGGTCGGCCAGCATGCGGGTCAGCAGCGTCTGGGGCAGGCGCAGGGCCACTTGCAGGCGCACGGTTTCGTCGGGGTCGTCCATCAGGGCCGACAGGCGGAACACGCTGGCATACCGCGCGGCAATGGCCCGCACCTCAAAGTAGGGGTGGTTCAGGTGGTCGTTGGCCAGGTCGCGGTGCCAGTGGAAAAAACGGTCGATGCGGCGGGCATACGCGTCTTGCACGCAGGCGTGCCCGGGCTCGCAGCCCAGGGGGATGGGCAGGCTGCGCAGGGTGTGGTGCGGGCAGGCGGTGCAGTCCACCGCGCCGCCTTGCCAGTGGGTGCAGGGGATGTCGCCATGGGTCACCCTGTGGCGTGGTTCGCCGACGTTGTCCATGGCGCGTGCCTCGTCAAGACCCGGCGGGGGCCACCACGGGCCGTCCGCCGCGGCCAATGGTGGCGATGCTGACCTTGGCCACCCCGGGGGGCGCTGCGGCGGCGTCGGCGCTGCTGCACGCACAGGCGGCCTGGTTGGGGTTGACGAAGGTCAGCCCCGACTTGGTGGGCGTGTCGGCAAAGTCCATGGTCACCCCGTCGAGCAGCAGGCGGCTTTCGGCGGGCAGGAACAGGCGCACGTCGCCCAGTTCCATCACCTCGTCACCGGGGCGGGGTTGGGCTTCGACGTTGAATTCGGCGTTGTAGCCGGAGCAGCCGCCCGCGCTCACCGTCAGGTGAAAACCCGCCGTGGGTGGCAGGCCCGAAAAGCGCACCATGCGACGGATGAACTTCTCGGCGGCAGGCAGGATGGTGAGGTTGGGCAGCATGGTGCGTGACCTCAGGCCTTGACAATGCAGCCGTCCACCGGGCACACGGCCTGGCACTGGGGCGAGTCGTACTGGTCGGCGCACTCGGTGCACTTCTTGGGGTCGATCACGTAGGTGCCGCCTTTTTCGCGGATGGCGACGTTGGGGCACTCGGGTTCGCAGGCCGAGCAGGCGGTGCAGGTGGAGGAGATGATCTTCAGGGCCATGGCGTTGCTCCTTGGGTGGGTTGAGGGGAAATGCGGTGTGTGCGGTGGCGCAGCAGGTGTTCAGGCGGCCTGGGCCAGGCCGTCGGTGCCCTGGGTGAAGGCCCCTTGGCGAATCTGGGCGTCGCCCCGGGCCTGGTGCACGGTGGCCCCGCTGGCCACGCGGGTGCGGTAGTCGGCAAACCAGTCGAGGGCGGCTTTTTCGATGAACTCGCCCACGTACTGGTCCACGGGTTCAATGCCGGCGTCTCGCAGCTCGTCCTTGGGGCAGGCACCGATCTTGGCCACCAGCACGGCATGGCAGTCGTTGATGGCGCGCACCACCGAGGGCAACTGCTCGTCGTCGCCATACCCGCCCTGGCAGTACTGGTCCACGCGGCGGTGGCCCACGAACAGGGCCTGGGCCGCAGACACTTCAAAAATCTGGAACTCGGTCACGTGGCCAAAGTGCTCGTTGACCCGGCCCCCGCCCTGGGTGGCCACGGCCACCAGCACCTTCAGGTCGGCCGCGGCGTCCAGCGCGGTGGACGAGGCCAGGGCCTCCTGCTTGGCGGCGTGCTGGGCTTGGCGTTCGGTTTCCACCTGTTCCTGGTACACACGGCGGCGTTCCAGGTCGTAGGAGATGTCCATCTGGTCCACCTTGTCCTGGGTGAACTCTTCGCTGCGGTCTTCGCCCAGCAGGCCCACGGCGTCGGCCCGGCACTGGCGGCAGTGGCGCATGAGGTTGGCACCGCCCGCGCAGGCGTCCTGCACGGTCTTCAGCTCCTGGGCGGTGGGGCCGCGCTGGCCGGTCAGGCCGAACACGGTGCCATGCTCGGCCTCGGAAATGAGGGGCATGATGTTGTGCAGGAAGGCCCCGCGCTTTTTCACCTCGCGGTTGACCTCGATCAGGTGCTCGTCGTTGATGCCGGGGATGAGGACCGAGTTGATCTTGGTCAGCACGCCGCGGGCGGTCAGCATCTCCAGGCCCAGCATCTGGCGCTCGTGCAGGATGCGGGCGGCCTCCACACCGTGGTAACGCTTGTGGTTGAAGAAGATCCAGGGGTAGATCTTCGCGCCCACCTCCGGGTCCACCATGTTGATGGTGATGGTGACGTGGTCCACGTTGTACTTGACGATTTCATCCACGTAGTCGGGCAGGGCCAGGCCGTTGGTGGACAGGCACAGCTTGATGTCGGGCGCGGTTTCCTGCAGCTGGCGGAAGGTTTCAAACGTTTTGGCCGGGTTGGCCAGGCTGTCGCCCGGGCCGGCCACGCCCAGCACCGTCATCTGCGGGATTTCGCTGGCCACGGCCAGCACCTTTTTCACGGCCTGATCGGGCGTGAGCTTTTGCGACACCACGCCGGGGCGGCTTTCGTTGGAGCAGTCGTACTTGCGGTTGCAGTAGTTGCACTGGATGTTGCAGGCCGGGGCCACGGCCACATGCATGCGGGCGTAGTGGTGGTGGGCTTCTTCCGAGTAGCAGGGGTGGTTCTTGACCTTGTCCCAGATCTCGGCGGGCATGTCGTCGGGCCCGGCGGACGAGCCGCAGCTGGCCTTGCCCGAACCGCCACTGGTGCCGCAGCCGCTGGCCGCGGGCTGGGGCGGGGCGATCGGCTCGCCCAGGCGTTGGATCTTGCCCAGGCTCACATAGGTGGGGCTGGGGGCGGTGCCGACAGGCGCGTGAGCTGGCATGGGGAACCTTTCCTTGCAACCGGCGTTGGTTGCCTGGTTCCTGCCTAAGCCAATTTCATGCCACGGCGTTTGTCATTGAAAATCAAGCACTTGCTGTTTTTGTCGGGTGTCGGACATGCCACAAAACCGCGGTTTGTGGGGGTGGGTTGTCGGGCTTACGACACAGGGGGAATGGGGTGGCTGGCCGCAGAATTTAAAAACAATGAAATGTCAACTCCCTCAAATGGGGGAGTGGCTGGGGCGGCCAGGCGGCGTACCATGCCCAGCATTTTTTTGTTTGAAGGGGCATCGTGAAGCTGTTTTCTGTACGCAACCCGTTGATTCGGGGCACGCTGGGCGTGGCCATGGCGGCCATGCTTTGGGCGCAAGGAACTTCTTGGGCCGCCGATGGCGTGGTGGACAAGGTGGAGGCGCTCTCAATTCCTGCGCGTGAGGCCAAGCAAGAAACCCGCGCGGGTTTTGCCGTGGACACCCACACCTTTGTCTACCGCCTGCCCCAGGCCAGCGAGACCGAACGGGAACGGGGCCGCAGCGCTGCCCCTCGTTCCGGCGGCGATGTGCCGCAGATCGGTTTTGCCCGCCAGACGGGTGAGCTGAAGCAAGCCGCCTACGTGGCGCAGCACCTGAACTGGACCGTGCAACCCAATGGCGATCGGGTGGCCACATTGCAGGTGGCCTCGCCCGCGGCACAGGGCCTGCGCCTGGCCTTGGTGTTTGACAAGCTGGACCCCCGGGTTCGCCTGGCGGTGTCGGACAAGGCACAAACCCACCTGGGCGTGTTCACCGGGGCCGATGTCATCGACCAGGTGGCCCAAGCCGGTGGCATTGTGGTGGGCCGCACCCAGGCGTACCACTGGGTCACGCCGGTGGCGTTGGGCGAGAGCCTGTCCATCCAGTTCACCGTGCCCGCGCAGGTGGGTGCCAACGGCTTGTCTTTTGGCGTGGAGTGGGTGTCGCACCTGACGGTGTCGCCGTTGGCTGAACGCTTGCAGCCCCAGGGCGCGTCGTTGTCGTGTGAGAAGGACATTGCGTGTGGTTCCGCTGCCGAACAAACCACGGGCAAAAGCGTGGCACGCATGGTGTACACGGATCCGTCCACCGGATCCACGTACACCTGCACGGGCACGTTGATGAACAACTCCAAGGCGGATGGAGCACCCTATTTCCTCACGGCCAACCATTGCATTTCGACCCAGGCCGTGGCGTCCACGCTCCAGACGTATTGGTTCTACCAAGCGGCTGTGTGCGGGGTGGACACCCCCAGCGGCAACCTCGTGTCTATGTCGGGCGGGGGGGCTTTGCTCTACACCAGTGCGGACACCGACACCACGCTGCTGCGCCTGAACCAGAGTGCGCCTGCTAATGCCACTTTTGCTGCTTGGTACTCAGGGCAAGTGGGTTTGTCCAACACGGTGTTTGGCATTCACCACCCGCATGGCGACTTGAAGAAGATCACCAGCGGGGTCAATGCCACGTATGCCACCTGCGTTGACACCGCGGGGTCTACCTCCGACTTCAGCTGCACCACGGGGGCTGATGTGTCCGTGGCCAAATTCCATGTGGTGGGTTACACCGAAGGCACCACGGAGGGGGGCAGCAGTGGTTCGGCGCTGTTCCTCAATCAGGGGGGCAGCCACTATGTGGTGGGGCAGCTCAAAGGGGGCAATGGCGAGTGCACCACGTCAACCACCACGGGCTTCGGCATTTACGGTCGGTTCGACACGGCTTTCAACGCCGGGATGTCGCAGTGGCTGAGTCCTGCTACCACCTCGTCCACGCGGACGGCGGTGTATCGGTTCTACAACACGGCCACAGGCACCCACTTCTTTACCGGCAGCGCCACGGAGAAGGACAGCGTGATTGCCAACCTGCCCACCTACAAGTACGAAGGTGTGGCGTTTTACACCTACGCCAAGGCCAGTACCGGCACCAGCCCCGTGTACCGCTTCTACAACACCCTGAGCGGCACGCACTTCTACACCATCAGCGAAGCGGAAAAGGCCAACGTGGTGGCCAACCTATCCAGCTACAAGCTGGAAGGGCCTGCTTGGCATGCCGCCACCGTGGCCGATGGGACCAACATTCCGCTGTACCGCTTCTACAACCTGACCACGGGCACGCACTTCTACACCACCAGCGCCGCCGAGAAGGACAACATCGTGGCCAATCTCTCCAACTACCAGTACGAGGGTGTGGCGTACAACGTCTGGAAAACCCAGTGACGTGAATTCCCCCCTCAGAACTTGCGCACCTCGATGTCGTGTTTGCGCAGGGCGTAGCCCATCTGGCGGGGGGATATTTTCAGCAGGCGTGCGGCCTTGGCCTGGACCCAGCCGCACTTTTCCATGGCCCAGATCAGGCGGTCGCGTTCGCCGTCGGGCTTGTCGCCCTCGCTGCTGCTGGGCGTGGGCAGGTCCTCGGGGTCCGGTGCCGGAGCCGACGCGGCCTCAGCCGTGGCGGGCACGGCAGGCACCGCTGGTGCTGAGGGCGGCAGGGGAGGGCCGGCCACTTCTTTGATGGGGATGTCGGCCAGCCGCGAGGGCCGCACGGCGTCCTCGCGTTCGATGTGGTGCAGCACCTGCGTGAGGCAACGGTTGTCCCGGCAGGGGAAGGCCAGGTCTGAAATCACGTCGCCATGCGCCATGGTGGCGGTGCGTTCCACGCAGTTTTCCAGCTCGCGCACGTTGCCGGGCCAGTAACACTGGGTCAGCACCCGCATGGCCTCGGGGCTGAAGCGGGTGACGCGGCCGTTTTCGCGGTTGAAGCGGCTGAGGAAGTGCAGCGCCATGGCCGGAATGTCTTCGCGCCGCTCGCGCAGCGGCGGCAACTGGATGCTGACCACGTTGATGCGGTAGTACAGGTCGGCCCGGAACTCGCCCGCCTGCACCATGCGCTCCAGGTTGCGGTTGGTGGCCAGGATGAGGCGCACGTCCACCTTCACCGCCGATCCACCGCCCACGCGCTCGAACTCGCGCTCTTGCAGCACCCGCAGCAGCTTGGCCTGGAACGAGGCGGAAATGTCACCAATCTCGTCCAGGAACAGCGTGCCGCCGTGCGCCATTTCAAAGCGGCCCTTGCGTTGGCCCTGCGCCCCGGTGAACGCGCCTTTTTCGTGGCCGAACAGTTCACTCTCCAGCAGCGATTCGGTCAGGGCCGCGCAGTTCACCCCCACAAACGGGGCGCTTTTGCGCGGTGACAGGCGGTGGATGGCGCGGGCAATCACCTCTTTGCCGGTGCCGCTTTCGCCGCGCAGCAGCACCGTGGTGCGCGACTGCGCCACCTGGTGCACCTGCGAAAACACCTCCTGCATGGGGGGCGACACACCCACCACCTCGTCGATCTGGTGGCCCGACTTGATGGCCTTGTGCATGCGCCGCACTTCGTCCTGCATGGTGTCGTGCGCGGCGGACACGCTGCGGTTGAGCAGCAGCGTCTGCCCCATGAGCGAAGCCACCATCTTCAGCAGGCGCAGGTCGTCGGAGGACACGCGGCGGGCGCTGCTGCTGTCGTCGGTGTGTTCGGGGTTTTCGCAGTCGGCCACCAGCACGCCCAGGGTCTGGCGGTCGGCGCGGATGGGGGCGGCCAGCAGGGCGATGCGGGTGTCGGGCGACTGGTCGGCCCCGCCGGTGCGGTTGAGGAACAGGGGTTCGGCCCGCAGGTCGGGCACGAAGGTGGGCACGCCTGTGGCGTAGACGCGGCCCACGATGCCTTCGCCCGACAGGAATTGCAGCCGCCGCTGTTCGTCTTGCGACAGGCCCACGGCGCACAGGCCACGCAGCTTGCCGCCGGGTTCGTTGACCACCACAAAGGTGCGTCGCCAATCAAAGGCGTGCAGCAGGTAGTTGAGCGCTTCGCGGAAGGTTTTGCCCACGTCCAGCGACGCGGACAGCGTTTTGCTGACTTCGTAGATGGCGTCGAGCTCGCGTTTGGCTTTGTTCATGTGCGTGTTGACCATGAGGCACCCCTGTTCCCACGTTGGACCGCTGCATGCTGGGTGCTGGTTCCATGCAAAAAGTGGGCCGGTGTGTTGGGTGTGGCTTGTGTCCTCGCGTTGTGGGTGCCTCGCCGGGGGTCCGCTGGCGCGGACTTCGCTGCGGTGCTCGACCGTGGGGCGCGTCGCGGAACTCACTGCGTTTTGCCCTGGGCAAAACTCCGTTCAAACAGCCGCGACGAGTCAGAGGTTGAAGTGCGCTGCCGCGCACCCCGCCCCACGGTCTGTGCGCCTCGCCACCGGCGAAGGCATCCAACCCACAGCCCACCCGCTCCACCCCGCTGAGGTGCTGCTGGTTCGCCACCGGGGGCGAACCCAGTGCCTGAGCTTGCGCTGCACACAACTATGCTTTTGATAGCTGCTTGCGCTTTCAATGAAAGCGCCAGAGGCACTTTTCGCTTGAGATGTCCCACGCAACCCACGGGTGGCTGCTGGCGGTGGGGGCGCGGGGCGCGGCGGTGGGGTGTGGGGGCGCACATGCGCAGCCGAGAAGCACAGGGCGGCGGGACGCACGCGCAGCGTGCTTCGTCATCTG
>DASUON010000010.1:0-8058 GCA_036276615.1 Burkholderiaceae bacterium | reverse complement strand
CGCTTCCTTTGAATTTGTAAGAAAAAAAGGCCTCCCGCGCTTTCTGTGCGGGAGGCCTTTGCTATTGATTTCGAAGAATCGGGGTGGTGTCAGCTGAAGAAGGACTTGGCCTTGTCGAACCAGCTTTCTTCGTTGGGGCTGTGTTTGCCGCCGCCTTTCTTGAACGACTCCTCCAGCTCCTTGAGCAGCTTGCGCTGGTGCTCGGTCAGCTTGACCGGCGTCTCGACCACGATGTGGCAGTACAGGTCGCCGGGGTAGCTGCTGCGCACGCCCTTGATGCCCTTGCCGCGCAGGCGGAAGGTCTTGCCGTGCTGTGTGCCCTCGGGGATGTCGATGGTGGCTTTGCCGCCCAGCGTGGGCACGTCGATTTCGCCACCCAGCGACGCTTTTGTGATGGAAATCGGCACCTGGCAGTGCAGGTCGTCGCCATCGCGTTCAAAGATCTCGTGCTTGCGCAGCCGAATTTCGATGAACAGGTCGCCCGAGGGGCCGCCGTTGTGCCCGGGTTCACCATTGCCGGCGCTGCGGATGCGCATGCCGTCGTCGATGCCCGCGGGGATTTTGACTTCCAGCGTCTTGTGCTTCTTGATCTTGCCCTGGCCATTGCAGCTGGTGCAGGGCTCGGGAATGATCTTGCCCGTGCCGTGGCAGTGCGGGCAGGTCTGTTGCACGCTGAAGAAGCCCTGGCGCATCTGCACCGAGCCTGAACCATGGCAGGTGGGGCAGGTCTTGACGGATGTACCGGGTTTGGCGCCGGTGCCCTTGCAGGTTTCGCAATCGTCCCAGGAGGGGATGCGAATTTGCGCTTCCTTGCCGTTGGCCGCTTCTTCCAGCGAGATTTCCATGGCGTACGACAGGTCGTTGCCACGGTAGACCTGACGGCCACCCCGTCCACCCCCGGCCCGCTGGCCAAAGATGTCGCCAAAGATGTCACCAAACGCTTCGCCAAAACCGGCAAAGCCCTCGGCCCCGGGGCCGCCGCGCATGTTGGGGTCCACACCCGCGTGGCCGTATTGGTCGTAGGCTGCCCGCTTTTGCGCGTCGGACAGCATTTCGTAGGCCTCTTTGACCTCTTTGAATTTCTCTTCGGCGGCCTTGGCGGCGTCCCCCTGATTGCGGTCAGGGTGGTATTTCATCGCCAGCTTGCGATACGCCTTTTTGATCTCGTCTTCGCTGGCGCCTTTGGCAACGCCCAGCACTTCGTAAAAATCTCGTTTGGCCATCTGTGTTCACCGTGTTCCGTTGTCAACACAAACGCCGCGCCGGAGCACTTGGGGTGTCCCGGTCGCGGCGGAGGGTTGGGCAGCAGGATGGCTCTGGAGGGCACCCCAGGGCCACCCGCGGGCATCAGCCCTTCTTGACTTCTTTCACCTCGGCATCCACCACGTCGTCGTCGGCTTTGGACGAAGCGCTGGCGGAAGCGCCAGCCCCTGCGGCACCAGCGGCGTCACCGGCAGCGGCCTGGGCAGCCTGCTGGTCGGCGTACATCTTCTCGCCCAGCTTCTGGCTGGCGGTCATCAGCGCGGTGTTGGCTTCGTCGATGGCGGCCTTGTCGTCACCCTTGCAGGCTTCTTCCACGGTCTTGATGGCGGCTTCGATGGCGTCCTTTTCGCCTGCGTCCAGCTTGTCGCCGTACTCGGTCAGGCTCTTCTTGACGCTGTTGGCCATGGCTTCGGCCTGATTGCGGGCCTGCACCAGCTCGACCTTCTTCTTGTCTTCGGCCGCGTTCAACTCAGCGTCCTTCACCATCTGCTGGATTTCAGCTTCGGTCAGGCCGGAGTTGGCCTTGATGGTGATCTTGTTTTCCTTGCCGGTGCCCTTGTCCTTGGCGCCCACGTGCAGGATGCCGTTGGCGTCGATGTCGAAGCTCACCTCAATCTGGGGGATGCCACGCGGTGCGGGCGGAATGCCTTCCAGGTTGAACTCGCCCAGCAACTTGTTGCCGACGGCCACTTCACGCTCGCCCTGGAACACCTTGATGGTCACGGCCGGCTGGTTGTCGTCGGCGGTGGAGAACACCTGGGCAAACTTGGTGGGGATGGTGGTGTTTTTGGCGATCATCTTGGTCATGACGCCGCCCATGGTCTCGATGCCCAGGGAGAGCGGGGTCACGTCCAGCAGCAACACGTCCTTGCGGTCACCCGACAGCACCTGGCCCTGGATGGCGGCACCCACGGCCACGGCTTCATCGGGGTTGACGTCCTTGCGGGGGTCCTTGCCGAAGAATTCCTTCACCTTTTCCTGCACCTTTGGCATGCGGGTCATGCCACCGACCAGGATCACGTCGTCGATGTCAGACACGCTCACGCCGGCATCCTTGATGGCGGTGCGGCAGGGGGCGATGGTGCGTTCGATCAGTTCGTCCACCAGGCTTTCCAGCTTGGCGCGCGTCATCTTGATGTTCAGGTGCTTGGGGCCGGTGGCGTCTGCCGTGATGTAGGGCAGGTTGATGTCGGTGGCGGCGGAGCTGGACAGCTCGATCTTGGCCTTCTCGGCGGCTTCCTTCAGGCGTTGCAGCGCCAGCACGTCCTTGGACAGGTCCACACCTTGTTCACGCTTGAACTCGGAAATGATGAAGTCGATGATGCGTTGGTCGAAGTCTTCGCCACCCAGGAAGGTGTCGCCGTTGGTGGAGAGCACTTCAAATTGCTTTTCGCCATCGACGTCGGCGATTTCGATGATGGACACGTCGAAGGTGCCACCGCCCAGGTCATACACCGCAATCTTGCGGTCGCCCTTTTCGCTCTTGTCCAGGCCAAAGGCCAGGGCCGCGGCGGTGGGCTCGTTGATGATGCGCTTGACTTCCAGGCCAGCGATGCGGCCAGCGTCCTTGGTGGCTTGGCGCTGGGCGTCGTTGAAGTAGGCGGGCACGGTGATGACGGCCTCGGTCACGGCCTCGCCCAGGTAGTCCTCGGCTGTTTTCTTCATCTTGCGCAGCACTTCGGCGCTGATTTGCGGGGGGGCCATCTTGTTGCCGCGCACTTCCACCCAGGCGTCACCGTTGTCGGCCTTGGTGATGGTGTAGGGCATCAGGTCGATGTCCTTTTGCACTTCTTTTTCGGTGAACTTGCGACCGATCAGGCGCTTGACCGCGTACAGCGTGTTGCGGGGGTTGGTCACGGCCTGACGTTTGGCCGACGCGCCCACCAGAATTTCGCCGTCTTCCTGGTACGCGATGATGGACGGCGTGGTACGGGCGCCTTCGCTGTTTTCGATCACGCGGGTGGTGTTGCCCTCCATGATGGCCACGCAGCTGTTGGTGGTGCCCAGGTCAATGCCGATGATTTTTCCCATGATGAACTCCTGAATTCTGTGAAAAGCTTGAATGTGTCTGAGGTGTGGCCCCTGGCCCCTATTTCAAGAGGGGTTTTCCGTGGGGCCTGCAATCATTTGGGGGCCGCCACCGTGACCAGGGCCGGACGCAGCACGCGCTCGGCGATCTGGTAGCCCTTTTGCAGCACCGCCACCACGGTGTTGGGCTCCTGGTCGGCGGGCACCATGCTGATGGCCTGATGCTGGTGCGGGTCGAACTTCTGGCCGGCCTCGGGGACGATGGGCATCACCTTGTGGCGCGCCAGCGCGCTGTGCAACTGTTTGAGTGTGGCCTCTGCCCCTTCGCGGATCTGCTGGGCCGTGGCCTCCTGGATGGCCAGGCCGGCTTCCAGGCTGTCGGTCACGGGCAGCAGGCTTTCGGCGAAGCTCTCCACCGCGAACTTGCGGGCCTTGGCGATTTCATCGTCGGCACGGCGCCGGGCATTTTCAGCTTCGGCCTTGGCGCGCAGGTACTGGTCGGCCAGGTCGGCGTTCTGTGCCTTGAGGGTGGCGAGCTCCTGGGTGAGGGCTTGCAGGGCGTCGGCCTCGTTGGCAGCCGCAGCAGCCTCTTGTTCTTCGGAGGACATGGGGGCTGCGGTTTGGGCTTGTGGTTCGCCCGTGGGTTGCGTGGCGGCGAAGGCGGAATCCGATGCGTGGTTCATGAATCAGGCAGTGACAGTGAACAAAACTTCCGTGATGTGGGGTGGCGTTGGGGCTTTTCAAGGGCCATCAACCGCACAAACTTCACGCAAGGCTGAAAAAACAAAGCCGCCTTGACGGCGGCACAAACAACACAGGGGAGAGGGCCTGCGTGCCCAACGGGTCACTGAGGGGTTGTGCCAGTCTTGGCCTGTGCCGCCACCCACTTGTTGGAAAACGCCTGAAGGTCGTTGAGCCGCTTGAGCAGGTCCAGCCCCACCTTGGTCAGGCTGTAGCCGTTGCCGCCATGGTCGATCAGGCCTGCAGCGCGCAGTTCCTTGAGTCGGGTGTTGAGGGTGTTGGGGGTCACGCCGCCCACGCTGTCTTGCAGCAGGCGGAAGGTTTGTGGGTGTCCGTCCTTCAGTGCCCAGAGCACCCGCAGTGCGTAGCGAGACTCCAGCAAATCGAACAACTGGGAAACCGCGGACTTGGTTTTGGGACTCATGAAGGCGTCTCTCCTCAGAGGATCTGGCGTGTTGTGGCAGTGCGTGCAGCGTCAGGCGGGGACTCGGGGGCAGCGGCGCAAAGGGCCATTGTCTGGGAGTCAAAACCGCATCGGCTTGATCCGGGTCAAGCCCGGTCGAGGGGGTGCATGCAGTTTAGCCGAGACTATAAGTGAAAACAGACGTTGCTTCCACTTTGGTAGCTGAAAATGCATGGATGTCAGCGTGAACCCCCGGTTTGCCTTTGGTACATTGTGGTGCATTTTCCACGGTGTGTGCCTCAGATGACTTCGATTTCTTCCGACCGAACCATTGGCCCTTTTCGGGTTCGCCCCCTGGGTTTGGGCTGCATGGGCCTCAGCCACGGCTACGGCCCGGCGTGTGCGCCCGATCAGGCTCGCGCGGTCCTCACCGAGGCTTTGGAACGAGGAGTCAATTTCTTCGACACGGCGGCGCTGTACGGCAACGGTGCCAACGAAACCCTGTTGGGTGAGGTGTTGGGGCCGTTGCGGCAACAGTTTGTGCTGGCCACCAAATGTGGGATCAACCACCCGGCTTCCGGTCTGGAGCGCCGCATCGACGGACGCCCGGAAAGCATCCGCGCCAGTTGTGAGGCCAGCCTGCAGCGCTTGCACACCGATGTGATCGACCTGTTTTACCTGCACCGCTGGGACAAGCAGGTGCCCATTGAAGACAGCGTCGGGGCCATGGCCGAGCTGGTTCAGGCTGGCAAGGTGAGGGCGTTGGGTCTGAGCGAGGTGTCTGCGGCCACCTTGCGCAAAGCCCATGCGGTGCACCCCATTGCCGCGGTGCAGTCCGAGTATTCGCTGTGGACACGCAACCCGGAAATCGCGGTGCTGGAGGCCTGCCGTGAGTTGGGGGTGGCCTTGGTGGCGTTCAGCCCCTTGGGGCGGGCTTACCTGACCACCAAGCTGTTGGACACCTCCCGCCTTCACCAGACCGACATGCGGCGCCAGATGCCCCGTTTTGACGTGCTGAACTACGCGGCCAACCTGCGGGTGTTGGACCGTTTCACCCCGCTGGTGGACGAGGCCGGTTGCACGCCTGCGCAGTTGGCTTTGGCGTGGTTGCTGCACAAGGCCCCGCACACCGTGGCCATTCCCGGCACCACCAATCTGGCGCATTTGCAAGAGAACCTGGCGGCCACCCAGGTGCCCATCGGTCCGGACCTGATGGCCCGGCTGGAGCGGGTGTTTCACCCGGAGCAGATTTGCGGCCCCCGCTACAACCCGCAGCAGACTCAGGAAGTGGATACTGAGAATTTTGATAGCTGACAGTTCAAGCAGAAAAAGCGCTAGGCAGTCATTTCGTCATGAAAAAAGGGACCCGAAGGTCCCTTTTTGTTGGATGCATCACAGCGAGTCGATGAAGCTGCGCAGCTTGTCGCTGCGGCTGGGGTGCTTGAGCTTGCGCACCGCCTTGCTTTCGATCTGGCGGATGCGTTCGCGCGTCACGTCGAACTGCTTGCCCACCTCTTCCAGCGTGTGGTCGGTGGACATTTCAATGCCGAAGCGCATGCGCAGCACCTTGGCTTCGCGGGGGGTGAGGCTGTCCAGGATTTCCTTGACCACTTCGCGCAGACCGGCCTGCATCGCGGCCTCGATGGGCGCGGTGTTGGCCTGGTCTTCGATGAAGTCGCCCAGGTGCGAATCGTCGTCGTCGCCGATGGGGGTTTCCATCGAGATCGGCTCCTTCGCAATCTTCATGATCTTGCGGATCTTGTCCTCGGGGATGTCCATCTTCTCGGCCAGCACAGAGGCATCGGGCTCGTAGCCGTGCTCTTGCAGGTGCTGGCGCGAGAGGCGGTTCATCTTGTTGATGGTCTCGATCATGTGCACCGGGATGCGGATGGTGCGCGCCTGGTCCGCAATGCTGCGGGTGATGGCCTGGCGGATCCACCAGGTGGCGTAGGTCGAGAACTTGTAACCCCGGCGGTATTCGAACTTGTCCACCGCCTTCATCAGGCCGATGTTGCCTTCCTGGATCAGGTCCAGGAACTGCAGGCCGCGGTTGGTGTACTTCTTGGCGATGGAGATGACCAAGCGCAGGTTGGCCTCGATCATTTCCTTCTTGGCATCGCGGCTGTTGCGCTCGCCTTCGTTCATGCGCTTGTTGATGTCCTTCAACTGGTCCAGCGGCACCACCACCAGCTTTTGCAGGTCGATCAGCTTTTGCTGCAGGTCCTGGATGGGGGGGATGTTGCGCTGCATGACCGCGCTCCAGGGCTTGCCGGCCGCTGCTTGTGTTTCCACCCACTTCAGGTTGATGAGGTTGGGCGGGAAGTCGGCCACGAACCGGTCCTGGGGCATGCCGCACTTGTCCACGATGATGCGGCGCAGCTCACGTTCCTTTTTGCGCACATCGTCCACCTGGCCGCGCAGCTGGTCGCACAGCTTCTCGATGGTCTTGGCGGTGAAGCGGATGCTCATCAGCATGGCGGTCAGCGCCTGCTGCTCCTTGAGGTAGGCTGGGCCGCCGTAGCCGTCCTTGTCGTAGATTTTTTGCAGCTTGTCGTGGTGGGTGCGGATGGTGTCGAAGCGCGACAGGGCCTCGCGCTTGAGTTCTTCCAGCTTCTTGGTCAGGGCCTTGGAGCCGCCCTTGCCGTCGTCGTCGTCGGCTTCGTCGTATTCGTCGAAGTCTTCTTCGGCCACGTAGTCGTCGTTTTCGTTGGCGTCGGCAAAGCCGTCCACCACGGTGGAGATGACCACCTTGCCTTCACGGATCTCTTCAGACATGGCCAGCACGCTGGCGATGGTGGCGGGCGACTCGGAGATGGCCGCCATCATGTCGTTCAGGCCGCCTTCGATGCGTTTGGCGATTTCGATTTCGCCTTCGCGGGTCAGCAGCTCCACGGTGCCCATTTCGCGCATGTACATGCGCACGGGGTCGGTGGTGCGGCCGAATTCGCTGTCCACGGTAGACAGGGCGGCTTCGGCGGCTTCTTCGGCCTCTTCTTCGCTGGAGCCGGTGGGGGCGCTGTCGGTGATGATCAGCGCCTCGGCGTCCGGGGTCTGCTCGTACACGGCCACGCCCATGTCGTTGAGCATGGCAATGACCACTTCCAACGTCTCGGCGTCGATCAGCTTGTCGGGCAGGTGGTCGTTGATTTCACTGTGGGTCAGGTAGCCGCGCGTCTTGCCCAGCTTGATCAGGGTCTTGAGGCGTTGACGGCGCTGGGCCACTTCTTCTTCGGACAGGACGGTTTCGTCCAGGCCGAATTCCTTCATCAGCGCGCGCTCCTTGGCCTTGCTGATCTTCATGCGCAGTGGCTTGACCTTTTCGGTGGTGGCGGCAGCGGCCACTTCTTCCACCACCTCGGGTTCGCCTTCGAGGTCTTCTTCCAGGTCGGACAGGTCGGTGTCGTCCAGGTCCTCGTCCTTGCCTTTGGCCTTGGCCTTGGGGCCGCGCTTGGAGCCTGCCGCAGGTTTGGCGGCTGCCTTGGCCGGACGCCCGGCCTTTTTCTTCTCTGCGGGTGCTGCGTCGTCAGCGGCCACCTCGGTGCTGGCGACCACAACCGCCTTGCGTGCCGGTTTGGCGGCTGCGGCATCTTCCTTGGCTGCGCCCACACGACGCACCTTGCCTG
>DASUON010000009.1:0-10440 GCA_036276615.1 Burkholderiaceae bacterium | reverse complement strand
CGCTCAAGATGAGTTTTCACCACTGGCGCAACGTGGGGCAGGGGGCCAAACGCGAATTCGTCTGCGTGCGCCAGGGCTACCACGGCGAAACGCTGGGGGCCTTGGCGGTGACGGACGTCCCCGTGTTCCGTGACGCCTACGACCCGCTGCTGATGCGCGCGCACCAAGTGGCGTCGCCCGACGACCGCCAAGCCGGTGTGGGCGAAGACGCCCCAGCCGTGGCCCAACGCGCCGCCGCCGACCTGGAAGCGCTGCTGGCCGAACGCCACGCGCACATTGCCGCCGTCATCGTGGAGCCACTGGTGCAATGCGCCGCAGGCATGGCCATGCACCACGTGTCGTACCTGCAACGGGTGCGTGCGCTGTGTGACCGCTACGGCGTGCATCTGATCGCCGACGAAATCGCCGTGGGGTGTGGCCGCACGGGCAGCTTTTTTGCCTGCGAGCAGGCGGGCATCTGGCCCGACTTCGTGTGCCTGTCCAAAGGCATCACGGGTGGATTTTTGCCGCTGTCGCTGGTGCTGTGCCGCGACGCCATCTACCGCGCTTTCCTGTCGGACGATGTGGCACGCGGCTTCCTGCACTCGCACTCTTACACCGGCAATGCCCTGGCGTGTCGCGCGGCCTTGGCCGTGCTGGACCGGTTTGACACCCACCACGTGCTGGAACGCAACGCGCAGGAGGCGGTGTTGCTGGACCAGGCCCTGGCGCCGCTGATGGCATACCCCGGGGTGGAGCACCCGCGCCGCCGTGGCATGATCTGGGCCTTCGACGTCAAGGCGGAGTTGGCCCAAGGCCGTTTTGCCGAGGCGTTTCACCTGGCGGGCCGCCGCCACGAACTGCTGATTCGCCCCATCGGGCGCACCGTGTACCTCATGCCTCCCTACGTGCTCAACGGGGACCTCTCGCGCTGGTTGTCCGAGCGCTTGCAGGCCACCCTGCATGACACGTTGAAACTTCCCCCTGATGCTGATCGAGCACCTCAACCGTCAACTGCTTGACATCGAATCCGCGGCGCTGCGCCGCCGCCGCCGCGTGGGCTTGTCGCCGTGCAGCCCTCGGCAGCAATGGGAAGGCCAAGGCGACATGCTCGCCTTTTGCAGCAACGACTACCTCGGGCTGGCCAACCACCCCGCGCTGATCCATGCCTTGGCCGAAGGCGCGCAGCGCTGGGGCGTGGGCAGCGGGGCGTCACACCTGGTCAGCGGCCACAGCCTTGCGCATGCCGCGGTGGAGTCCCTGTTGGCGCAGTGGATGGCCCCCCACATCCCCGGCGCACGGGCGCTGCTGTTTTGCAGCGGTTACATGGCCAACATGGCCTTGATGACCACCCTGGGGGACGAGCACGCCACGCTGTTTTCCGACAAGCTCAATCACGCCTCCCTCATCGACGGGGCGTTGCTGGCGCGGGCCAAGTTGCAGCGTTATCCCCACGGGCAGCTGGAGGCGCTGGAGCGCCAGCTGAGCGCCTGTGCCACACCGATCAAACTCATCGTCACCGACGCCGTGTTCAGCATGGACGGTGATGTGGCCCACCTGCCCGCGTTGTTGCAGCTGGCCGAGCGCCACGACGCCTGGCTGGTCATTGACGATGCCCACGGCTTTGGTGTGCTCGGTGCGGGTGGCCATGGCAGCGTGGCGCATTTCGGGCTTTTCAGTCAGCGCCTGATCTGCATGGGCACCTTGGGCAAGGCGGCCGGGGTGGCCGGGGCCTTTGTGGCTGCGCACCCCACCATCATTGAGTGGCTGGTGCAGCGTGCCCGCCCCTACATCTACAGCACGGCCATGCCCCCTGCACTGGCACACGCACTGCACCAAGCCTTGGTGTTGATCGAAGGCGAGGAGGGGCAAGCGCGGCGCCAGCGGCTGAACGGGTTGATGGCCCAGTTGCGCACCGGGCTGGAAGTGTTGGCGGCGCGCCATCCGGGGTTGACGCTGCCGTTGTCTTCCACCCCCATCCAGCCCCTCATCGTGGGTGACAACGCCCGGGTCCTGGCGTTGGAGGCCGCGCTGGAGGCGCGAGGCCTGCGCGTACCGGCCATTCGCCCGCCCACCGTGCCGGTGGGAACGGCCCGGCTGCGCCTGACGCTGTCCGCCAGCCACACACCAGACGATGTGGATCGCCTCCTGAACGCGCTGACCGACATCCTGGACAAGGGCGCTGCATGAAAGGCTGTTTTGTCACCGGCACCGACACCGAGGTGGGCAAAACCCGTGTCAGCGCAGGGCTGCTGCACCGTTTTGCCCAGGCGGGCGTGCGGGTGGCCGGGTACAAGCCGGTGGCGGCGGGCATGGACTGCATCGACGGCCAGTGGGTGAACGAAGACGTTCACGCCCTGTGGTCGGCCAGCAGCATCGACCTGCAACCCGAGGAGGTGGGGCCCTGTCAACTGCGGCAACCGTGTGCCCCCCATTTGGCCGCACAGGCGGAGGGGCGGGTCATTGATCGCCATGCGTTGGAGCAAGGCGCTCGGCAACTCGCCGAGCGTGCCGACCTGATCGTGGTGGAAGGGGCGGGTGGTTTGTGTGTGCCCTTGGGGCCGGATTGGGACAGCTCGCACCTGATGTGTGCCTTGAACCTGCCGGTGGTGCTGGTTGTCGGGTTGCGTTTGGGGTGCATCAACCATGCGCTGCTCACCGCCGAGGCCATTGCGGCCCGCCATCTGCACCTGGCGGGCTGGGTGGGCAACACGCTGGACCCCGCGATGCTGCATTTGCCCGACAACATCCACACCCTCACTCACGAGCTGCAGCGGCGGTTTCACGCCCCTTGCCTGGGCATCGTGCCCCACCTTGAGCGGCCCGATGCCGCCGCCGTTGCCCCCCACTTTTCTGCTGCTGGCCTGCAGCGTTTGTTTGGCCAGGCGCATCCGTGTTTCTGAGTTGACGCCATGACCGTTGCCACGTCTGTCTTGCCATCGTTCACCCCCCGGGTGGATGAGCCGTTCCTCGACGACCCGTACCCCGCCTATGACGCTTGGCGAGACGCCGCCCCTGTGCTGTGGAGCGAAGACTTTTTTGGCGGAGCGTGGTTGCTCACCCGCCATGCCGATGTGGAGGCGGCGCTGCGCGATCCGGCCCTTTCCGCTCAGCGCACCGGGGGGTGGGTCATGGCCGCCGCAGAGCAGGGCCGCTCGGAACTGCGGCCGTTCCAGAGCCTGTTCGCCCGGGCCATGTTGTTTCTGGATGCGCCCGACCATGGGCGTTTGCGCCAGGTGCTCATGCCCGCCTTTCGCCCCGAGGCCCTGGCCCCGTTGCAGGCGTGGCTGGAGGCCACGGTGACCGAGCGTGTGCGTGCCCTCAGCGGGCCCTTCGACTTCATGGCGCAGGTGGCTCGACCCTTGCCCGCAAGTGTCATCGGTCGGCTCATGGAGGTGGACCCCGCGCTCGACGCCACCTTCATGCGCTGGTGTGATGACATTGCCGTGTTCATCGGTGCCGCCCGTCCCGAACACGCCCAGGTGCTTCAGGCCCAGCGCAGTTTGCTGGACATGACGGCCTATTTCGAACGCGAACTGTTGCCCTGGCGTCGCCGTCATCTGGGCGATGACGTGGTGAGTCGCTTGCTGCATGCCGAGGCGCAGGGGCAGATCGAATCCAGCCTGGAGTTGTTGGCCCAATGTGCCTTGCTGCTGTTCGCGGGGTACGAAACCACCCGCAACCTCCTGGGCAACGGGTTGGCCGCGTTGCTCTCACACCCTCAGCAATGGCAGCTGCTGTGCCAAAAGCCTGACCTGGCGGGCCAAGCGGTGCGAGAACTGTTGCGCTTTGACAGCCCGGTGCAATGGACCGGTCGCCGAGCCACCCGGGCCATGACCCTGTGCGGGCAGTCCATCCAGCGGGGGGATCTGATCCTGCCCCTCATCGGTTCGGCCAACCGCGATCCGGCTCGCCATGACGATCCCGATGAGCTGTGCATCGAGCGCGCCCATCCAGGGGCGCTCTCGTTTGGCAGTGGTGTGCACATTTGTTTGGGGGCGGCGCTCACCCACATGGAAACATGTGCCGTGTTGCGGGCCCTGGCCGTGCATCAACCCACGCTGGCGCTCGATGGGGCTCCGGTGCGCAACCGCAATCCGCTTTATCGGGGCCTGACCGCGCTGCCGCTGCGGACACGGGGCTGTTGAGGTTGCCACGCCCGGTTGAGGAAAACCCGGAGGTTCAACGTGGTGTACTCGGGAATTCCTGAGGGCGGATTGCACATGAATGGTGCATTTCCAGATGCAGGTGTTGTGATCTCCATGAATGTTTGTGAATTGAGTCGGGAATTGGGATTGTGCAAGCCCGGTGCGGCGTTATCGTTGTAATTCCGCTGTAATTACTTTCAGTGGAGATCGGTACACCGTGACGTTGGGTTGGGAAAACGCTTGTGCCGATCGCGTTCAGACGATCACCACTTGAGGTTTCCATGAGTCAGCACCCATCGCGCGGCGCACCCGCGGTTTCGAACCCCCAAGGCCTGTGGGCCCCCGGCATGCAGTTGATGGGGCGCGTGAACTTTCCGCTCAAGGCCCTCATCATTTGCCTGGCCTTTCTGGTGCCCCTGACGTGGCTGGCCCTGTCGTTCTACCAAAACAAGCACAGCAACATTGAGTTCTCGGCCAAGGAGCAGCAGGGGGTCGCCTACAACCGCCCGCTGTTCACGCTGCTGGAGCAGGCACAACAGTGGCGACGCACCACATCGGCCGCGGCGGCAGGCGAGGGTGGCGCGGCTGCCCTGGATGCCGATGCCAAGGGCAAGGTTCAGCAGGCGGTGACCCAATGGGCGCAAGCCGACAAAAGCATGGGGGCCGAGTTGGGAACGACCAAGGCCGCGGAGGCGCTCCAGAGCAGCCTGGCCGCCGTGGACCATGCCAGCGGCTCCGACGCCCTGTACAACGCCCAATCTGCGTTCATCGATTCGGTGATTGGCGTGTTGCTCCAGGCCACCGATGGTTCCAACCTCACCTTGGACCCCGACATCGACAGCTATTACGTGATGGATGCCGTGTTTTTCCGGGTGCCCGATGTGCTGGAGTCCACGGCCCGTTTGTGGAGCGTGGGGTTGGCGGTGATGAAGGCCGGGCAGGCCACCGCCGAACAGCAACTGCTGCTGAACAACACCGCCCCGATTGCCGAGTTCCAGGTGCGCAACATGAAAGAAGGCTTGGCCAAATCGGTGGCCTACAACCCGGACCTGGCCAATCGCTTGCGCTACCAGGATGCGGTGGCCGATGCCGAGGCCTTTGTGGCCTTGGCCCGCAAGCGTGTGGTCAACGGCAACGATTTTTCTCCCGAGGCGCAAGCTGCCCTGACGGCGGCGGCAGACAAGGCCTTGGCATCCCAGCGGGCCTTGAGCATGCGTTTGCTTGACGAGCTGGACCGTTTGTTGGCCATCCGAGTGGCGGGCATGAAGGGTGAGCAACACCTGACCACCGTGGTGCTGGTGGTGGGCCTGTGTGTGGCGGCCTACGCGTTTTATTGCTTTTTCCGGGTGGCCAATGGCGGGTTGCAGCAGTTGGCCCAGCACTTGAGGGCGTTGGCCCAAGGCGATTTGCGCCACAAGCCGCAGTCGCCATGGAGCAAGGACGAAACCGCCCAGGTGCTGACCGACCTTGCGCAGACCTACGACGCCTTGCATGGCTTGATTCGCAAGGTACGCCACGGTGCGCGTGAGTTGCACACGGCCAGCAACGAAATTGCAGCATCGGCGTCCGACTTGTCCGACCGCACATCGGCCTCCGCGTCCGCTCTGGAGCAGCAAGCCAGCGCCATGGAACAAATCGGGGCCACCGTGGCCCACACGGCGGGCACGGCACAGGATGCGGCCAACGCTTCGGGACGCAATGCCGAGGTGGCCGATCGGGCCGGGGAGACCATCCAGCAGGTGGTGAGCACCATGCAGGGCATTCACGCCTCGTCGGCCAAGATCAACGACATCATCGGTGTGATCGACGGCATCGCCTTCCAGACCAACATCCTGGCCTTGAATGCCGCGGTGGAGGCGGCACGGGCGGGCGAGCAAGGCCGAGGGTTTGCCGTGGTGGCCAGCGAGGTGCGGAACCTGGCCCAACGCAGCGCCAGTGCGGCCAAGGAAATCAAGGACCTCATTTCCGCCAGTGTCAGCCAGATCGATGGTGGTACGCGTGTGGTGCAAAGTGCCGGCGCCATCATGGCCGAGGTGGTGGGCAGCGCCCGTCAGGTCAACACCTTCCTGAACGAAATTGCCACGTCGGCCAAAGAGCAGGCGGCGGGTGTGGAGCAGGTGGGGCACTCCATTCAGGAGCTTGATCGCAGCACCCAGCAAAACGCGGCCTTGGTGGAGGAAACCTCTGGGGCTGCCCTGGCACTGAAGGCGCAGGCCGACCACCTTCAAGAGGTCATTGCCGATTTCCGCGTGGCTTGAGCTTGCGGGGTGCTGGCGTCCGTCGTCAGAGGGGCTTGGGGGTGTGCCAGAATCCCCGCCATGACTGTGCAGACCTCTTCTGACAACGCCACCGAACAGCGGTGGCAGGCCCTTCAACAGCTGGGTTGGCTGGACGCGCCCCCTGACGCCACCTTGGATCAGCTGGTGGAACTGGCCAGCTGGACTTTCAACGTGCCCCAGGTGGTGCTGTCCCTCTATGGCCCCAACGGCACGTCGCACAAGGCGCATGTCGGTCTGGATGCCGAAGCCTTGGCGGTCGCGGTAGGTTTGGGGGCTGAGCGCATCGTTGATCAGGGCTTTCTGGTGGTGTCCGATGCGAGCCAGACGACGGATCTGATCCGCCACCCTTGGGTGTGTGGCGCGCCTCGGGCGCAGTTTTGCGCTGCCGTGGCCTTGTCCACCGTGGAAGGACACAACGTGGGGGCGCTGATGTTGCTGGCCCCCCAGTCCCGTGAATTGTCTGACCACGAGGCGCGCATCCTCACCGCCATGGCCCGCTTGGCCATGGACCACATGGCGTTGCTGTCCCAGACCCGCAAACTGTCGGAGCTGCATGACGAGTTGGAACAGGCCCATGGCTGGTTGCTGGACAGCGTGTCGCAGGACGCCCTGACCCAGGTGGCCAACCGACGGGCGCTGATGCAGTTTCTTGACAAGACGTTGGCCTTGGCCCGTCGTGAAGGCCAACCCCTGTCGCTGCTGCTGCTGGACGTGCGCCAGTTCAAGAAAATCAACGAGTCGTTGGGTGACGAGGTCGGGGATCGGGTGTTGCGCGAAGTGGCCACACGCCTGTCAGGCAGTTCGCGGGGCAGCGAAATGGTGGGGCGCATGGCGGGCGACGAGTTTCTGGCGGTGCTGTACCCGTGTTCCACCGAGCAGGCCCAACTGGCCGCGGAGCGTTACGTCCAGGCCATCTCCAGCCAGCCAGTGGCCTTGGGGGCACGCGGGGGGCATCGAATCCAGTTGTCACTGGCCTTTGGCGTGGCCACTGCAGCGCATGACTCGGCATTGACTCCCGACGAGCTGTATCGCCGTGCCGTGATTGCATTGGACAGCAACAAGGCACACGCCATCGCTTCAGCCTGACGGCGGTGGGAGCCCCCTGCCTGGAGCCCCGCGGGAGGCTTCAGGGCGTTTGGCCCGCCTGTCGCGCCTTGGCCCGGGCAATGGCGGCTTCGATGATTTGGCGCTTCTTGTCCAGCACCACCGGGTCGGTGTGGTGCGAGTGTTTGCCCAGGTCGCCCAGCTTCTCAACGGCGCGGGCTTCCAGCCTTTTCTGATGCTCCTGCTCGGCTCTGATGAGTCGAGTGCTGCGAAACTCATACCGATCGAGGGCCGAACGGGCATCGTCTTCTGACCATGCGGCCCAGCCGGTACGGGTGCCGCTCGCGCTTTCCGTGCGGATGCAGTCCACCGGACACACCGGCAGGCACAGTTCGCAGCCGGTGCACCACCGTTCGAGGACGGTGTGCATGCGTTTGTGGGTGCCCACAATGGCATCGGTCGGGCAGGCCTTGATGCACAGCGTGCAGCCAATGCACCAGTCTTCGTCGATCCACATGCGCAACCGGACCCCTTCGGTCCCGTGTTCGGGGCTGAGGGGGCGTTCCGGTCGCCCGGTGATGGCTGCCAGGCGTTTGACGCCTTCCTGTCCGCCGGGAGGACACTGGTTGATGTCGGCAGCACCGTCCACGATGGCCTGTGCATAGGCCTTGCAATCGGGGTAGCCGCAACGAGTGCATTGCGTCTGCGGCAGGGCGGCGTGGATTTCGCTGAGCATTGGCTCCGACAGTGGGCTCAGAAGTTCAGGCCACAGCGGGTGGGGTGGCCACGGGGGCGCCAACCGCCTCGGTGTTGCCCGCCACCACGGCGGTGGGCACCGCTGAGGGCGCTGCTGCCTCGGCCGGAGCGCTCTCCGCCGCGGCTTTCACGGGGGGCGCCTTCACCGGTGTGGCTTTCACTTCGGGGGCTTTCACCACGGGGGCCACTTCCGTCGGGGCGACTGCCAGGGTTTTGGCGGCCACTGGGGCGCCTTTGCGGGTCACCTTGGGTGCTGCCTGGGTGGCGGGTGTCGCCTTTTTGGCCACCGTTGCCTTGGGTGGGGCGGCTGGCGCCAGCTTGACCGCGGCTTTGGCAGGCGCTTTCACAGGCTTCGCAGGGACAGCCGCCTTTTTGGCGGTGGGCTGCACGGGTGCGGCCTGAACGGCGACCGAGGCCGGTTTTTCAACCGTTGGGGCGGGGGTGTGCTGGAGGATGAACTGCTTCACCTCGGGGTACACCATCTCACGCCAGCGGCGTCCGCTGAAGATGCCGTAGTGACCGGCTCCCTTCACCTCGTAGTGGTGGCGCATGTTCTTGGGAATGCCGGCGCACAGGCCCTGTGCTGCCGCGGTCTGGCCCGAGCCGGAGATGTCGTCCAGTTCACCTTCCACACTCAGCAGGGCCGTGGTCTTGATGTCCTGTGGGCGCACCCGTTCCAGCTTGCCCTTGGGGTTTTGCACGTCCCAGGTGCCGTTGACCAGCTTGAACTCGCGGAAGACGGTCTGGATGGTTTCCAGGTAGTAGTCGGCGTCCATGTCCAGCACGGCGTTGTACTCGTCATAGAACTTGCGGTGGGCCTCGGCGCTGTCCTTGTCGCCCTTGATCAGGTCCTGGAAGTAGTCGTAATGGCTGTCCAGGTGGCGGTCCGGGTTCATGGCCACAAACCCGGTGTGCTGCAAAAAGCCGGGGTACACGCGGCGACCGGCACCGGGGAAGGTGCTGGGCACGCGGTAGATGACGTTGTTCTCGAACCACTCGTAGCTGCGCTGGGTGGCCAGGTTGTTGACCGCGGTGGGCGATTTGCGCGCGTCGATGGGGCCGCCCATCATGGTCATGGAGTAGGGCGTGGTTTCGCCGCGGGTGGCCATCAGGGAGATGGCGGCCAGCACCGGCACGGTGGGCTGACACACACTCATGACGTGGCAGTTGCCATAGCGACCTTGCAGATGGCGGATGAACTCCTGCACGTAGTTCACATAATCGTGCAGGTGGAACTCGCCTTCGCTCAGAGGGACCAGGCGGGCGTTTTTCCAGTCGGTGATGTAGACCTTGTGGTCTTTCAACATGGTCTTGACCGTGTCACGCAGCAGGGTGGCGTAGTGTCCGGACAAGGGGGCCACGATCAGCACCGCAGGCTGACCTTTCAGTTTGCCGAGCGTGTCAGGGTCGTCCGAGAAGCGCTTGAAGCGGCGCAACTCACAGAACGGCTTGTTGACTTCCACCCGTTCGTGGATGGCCACTTCCACGCCGTCCACATCCACCGAGCGCAGGCCGAACTCGGGCTTTTCGTAGTCCTTGCCCAGGCGGTAGACCAAGTCATACCCTGCTGAAATCCGTTGTGCCAGCGGCATGTGGCTGAAGGGCAGCAACGGGTTGTTGAAGATCTTGGACGCGGTTTGCGCCAGGTCGGCGAAAGGCTCCATGAGCGAGCGCTGGGTGTCGTAGATCTGGTAAAGCAAGGGGCACTCCGAAAAATTGCTGCAGTGCAATATAACAGGCCCACGGGGGCCTTGTCTGTCATCCAGCCGTCAGTCGTGTCAGGCAAATCTGACAAAGCAGGCCGAATGCACGCAAAAAAAAACCGACCGTCGGCAGAAACGGTCGGCTTGATGGCTGGGACTGCGCCCGGTCACATCACCTTGGCGATGGCTTGGCAGACGTAGTCGATGTTTTTGCTGTTGAGCGCGGCCACGCACATGCGACCGGTGTCGGTGCCGTACACCCCAAACTCGGAGCGCAGGCGAACCATCTGGTCCTTGCTCAGGCCGGAGTAGCTGAACATGCCGATCTGGGTGGTGATGAAGCTCATGTCCTTGGTCACGCCGGCGGCCTTGAGGCCGTCCACCAGCTTCTGGCGCATGGCCTTGATGCGCACGCGCATTTCGGCCAGTTCACCTTCCCACTGGGCGCGCAGCTCGGGGTTGTTCAGCACCGCGGCCACGATGGCTCCGCCGTGGGTGGGCGGGTTGGAGTAGTTGGTGCGAATGGCGATT
>DASUON010000008.1:0-14485 GCA_036276615.1 Burkholderiaceae bacterium | reverse complement strand
CCAGGTGCGCGTGCTCAGGGTCCGTCAACGGCGACCAAGGGGTGGCGGGTTCATGGACTGCCACGCGGTGCAGCACGGCACGGGCGGCGGGCCAGTCGGCGGACATGGCGGCATGGTCTTGCTGCAAGCGTTGCACGGCGGCGCACAAGGCGGCGTCACCCTGCGCCAGCAGCGGGGGAAACACATGCAGCTCTTCATCCTGGTGGTGGTGCGGGGCGGCCAGGTCAAAGTAACGCATCACGTCCGATGCGGCAGACGCCGCCTGCCCATCCCAACCGCGTTGCGTCAGGTGGTCGGCCAGGCGTTGCATGAGCGTGAGTGAGCGTTGCACCCGCTCGTGGCAGGCCGACAGCATCTCGAACGGCTGTTCAAACCCCACACCGGGGGCACGGTGCCCAGGCACCGCAGAGGAAGGCATGGGCATTTTGCCGGCCATGTTCAAATCTCCTGTCCACCATCCCACCGTGCAGAACCCTTGGCCCACATCGACATCGTCACTGGCTACCGCCCCGGCCTGATCGGCCAGGTGGTGAGCCTGCATGCAGCCTACTACAGCCAGTCCATGGGATACGGACAACCCTTCGAAAGCCGGGTGGCTGCAGGGCTGGCCGAATTTGCGAGCCGGTTGGACCAGCCCTGCAACCAGGTGTGGACGGTGTGGCACCAGGGGGCGGTGGCCGGGTCGGTGGCCATCGACGGCCAGGACCTGGGGAACCACCTGGCGCATTTGCGCTGGTTCATCGTTGGCGATGCCTTGCGCGGCACCGGCGTGGGCCGCCGGTTGCTGACGCAAGCGCTGCAGTTCTGTGACGACCAGGGGTTTGACGCCACCCACCTGTGGACCGTGCGCGGACTGGACGCCGCCGTGCACCTGTACAACAGCTTTGGGTTTGCACTGGCAGCGGAGTACGACGACCATTCCTGGGGGCGGCCTGCACGGGAAATGCGCTTTGAGCGCCCTCACCCGCGCTGCACGCCATCCAGCAGGCCATCCTGCACCCCGTCAAACGCCCCTTCAAAGGGCTCTGCGGCCTGAGGGCGGGCGGGGCACCAGGTGCTCCCGCAAATGGTCCACAAACACCCGCACCTTGCTGGGCACATGCCGCCCGGAGGGCCACAGCGCCTTGAACTGGCCGTGGGCTCCGCAGTGCGGCGCCAACACCTGCACCAACCCGCCTTGGGCCCGTGCGCCCAACGCCCAGAAGTCGGGCATGCAGGCAATGCCCAGGCCGCGCAAGGCGGCGTCCAGCACGGCCTCCATGTTGTTGCAGGCCAGCACGGTTTTCAGCGGCGGCAGTGACACACCTGCTGCCGGGTCCAGCACCGGCCAGTCCAGCAATTTGCCGGTGTCGGGGTGCCGAAAACGAACGCTGCGGTGGCGAATCAAGTCTTGGATGTCCTGGGGCTGTCCCCAGTGCGCCAGGTAGTCGGGCGACGCCCACAGCCCCAGGGTGAAGGTCTGAAGCGGCACCGACACCAGGCGCGAATCCGGCAGGTCGCCGCTGCGGATGGCCACGTCGATGCGGTCTTCGATCACGTCCACCGTCCGGTCGGTGTAGTTGATGTCCAGCTCCACCGCCGGATACCGCGCCAGAAAGTCCGACACCAGCGGCATGAGGAAGTGGTAACCCACGATGGGGGCGCTCACCCGCAAGCGGCCACTGGGCACCGCGCGGCTGTGTTGCAGCAGGGTGTGGGCTTCTTCCAGGTCGTCCAGGATGCGTTTGCAGCGTTCATGGAAGGCGCGGCCCTCTTCGGTCAGTTGCACCTTGCGGGTGCTGCGTTGCAACAGGCGCACGCCCAGATCGTGCTCCAGGCGGGCCACGGCCTTGCCCACCGCAGACGCCGAGATTTCCAACACCCGGCTGGCGGCCACAAAACTGCCGGTGTCCACGGTTTTGACAAACGCCTGCAGGCCGGTGAGCTTGTCGATCTTCATGCCACTCGATTCAAGATTTTTTGTCCGCAAAGAACGGATTGGCGGCCAGTTTATCGAGGACTCCATCCAAATTAACCTGCACGCATGCCCCAGATGCTTTCAAACCCCCTGCTCGCCGTGCACCGACTTTCCGCCCGTCGCTGGTGGGGTTGGGGGTTGCTGCTGGCCTTGCCCCTGGTGTTGCAGCCCCTGGGGCTGCATTGGGTGCGGGTGGCCGACGTGTGCCTGCTCTACGTGCTGCTGGCCTTGGGCATGAACGTGGTGGTGGGGTTTGCCGGGTTGCTGGACTTGGGTTTTGTGGCCTTTTACGCCGTGGGCGCCTACCTGTTGGCCTTGCTGGCGTCGCCGCACCTGTCGGTGCACTTTGCGGCGGTGCAGGCCCTGTTCCCCGCGGGGCTGCATGCGCCGTGGTGGGTGACCCTGCCTGCTGCTGCCGCATTGGCGGCAGTGGCGGGCATGTTGCTGGGGCTGCCCACGCTCAAGCTGCGGGGTGACTACCTGGCCGTGGTCACGTTGGGCTTTGGGGAGATCGTTCGCATCCTCATCGTCAACCTGTATCACCCGGTCAACCTCACCGACGGGGCGCAGGGCATCGGCTTCATCGACCCATTGCACATCGGGGGCTGGAGCCTGAACCGCGCTTGGACGCTGGGTGGCCCGGGCGGGCTGCGCCTGGAACCGGTCACCTTGCACTACTACCTGTTCCTGGCCATGGTGGTGCTGAGCGTGGGTGTGTGCCTGCGCTTGCAGCGCTCCCGCATCGGGCGGGCCTGGATGGCCATCCGCGAAGACGAAATGGCGGCGCAGGCCATGGGGCTGAACACCCGCAACCTGAAGTTGCTGGCCTTTGCGGTGGGGGCCGCCATGGGCGGTGTGGCCGGGGCGCTGTTTGGCGCGTTCCAGGGGTTTGTGTCGCCGGAGGCGTTCAGCCTGCAGGAGTCGGTGATCATCGTCGCCATGGTGGTCTTTGGCGGCATGGGCCACATTCCGGGTGTCATCCTGGGGGCCGTGTTGCTCAGTGCACTGCCCGAAGCCCTTCGCTATGTGGTCGGCCCGTTGCAAGCCCACACCGACGGGCGGCTGGATGCGGGGGTGCTGCGCCCGGCCCTGATCGGCCTGGTCATGGTGGTGACCATGCTGGTGCGCCCACGGGGGCTGTGGCCTGCGTGAACGCCTGTTGAACCGTCAGGTCCACAAGTCCAGCGGGGGATCGTGCACCACGGCCTTGAGCACATCGGTGCGCGACACAAAGCCCACCAGCTCGTCGGACAGGGACACCACGGGCAAGCCGGGCAGGCCGGCGTCGATCAGCACCCGGGCCACGCGCCGCAACTCGGTGTCGGGCAAGGCGGCGGGCACCGGGGTGATCATCACCGAGGCCACGGGTTGCATCAGCCAGGCGCGCCACACCAGGGTGCTGTGCTCGGGCGACGGCAGGTGGTCCAGGCTCAGCAGCTCGGCCCGGGTCAGCATGCCCACCAAATGCCCTTGCGCGTTGAGCACCGGGGCCTGGCCCACATGGGCGTCGGCCAGGGCCTGCCACCCCTGCTGGATGGTCTGGGTGTCCAGGACGGAGGTGGGTTTCACCGTCATCACCTCGGCCACGGTGCGCAGCGGGTGGCGCACCGGGGGCGGCGGGGTCTGCACCTTCTGGTACGCCCCGGCGGCATGCTGTGCCGGGGACGACGGCGGGCTCGACGGCTCTGAAGGGTGGTGCGCCTCGCGCTCTGACACCTGCTTCAACAGCCGACGGAAGGGCTGGGCGTCCACATCGTCCATGTGGTCGGTGACGGCGTTCAGGGGCGGCGTGGCCTGCAGGCCCAGCGTGCGCGAGACGCGCTTGAGGTCTTCCATCGGTCCGCGGAACAGCGGACCGCTGGTGCCGAAGATGGAAAACAAGCGGGGCCTCCTGAGGTCGTGATTCAGGGCGCATGGTCCACCCATGCACCCTCCAGCGTCAAGCCACCCGCAGCCCGGCGCGGTCGGGCGTCACGGCAAAAACAACGATTGCAAGTCGCTCAAGAAGTCAAAGCCCCGCTCGGTGGGGCGGATGGTCTGCCAGTCGCGGCTGATCCAGCCCTGGCGCTCGGCCTGGGCCAGCCCGGTTTCGAACGCCCCGGGCGGCAGGCCGGTGCGTTCGGTCAGCCACGCCACCGGGAAGCCCTGGCGCAGGCGCAGGGCGTTCAGCATGAATTCAAAGGGCAACTCGTCCCGCGCCACCTCGTCGTGCTGCACCACGGCGTTGCCTTGCGTGGCCAGGCGCATGTACAGCGCGGGCTCGCGGGCGCGCACCTGGCGCAGCACGCGGTGGGCAAAACTCAGCTTGCTGTGGGCACCCGCGCCCAGACCCAGGTAGTCGCCAAACTGCCAGTAGTTGAGGTTGTGGGCACAGCGGTGGCCCGCACGGGCGTAGGCCGACACCTCGTAACGGTCCATCCCCAACGCCCCGGTGGCGTCGGTGATCTGGTCCAGCATGGCGTAGGCGTCGTCGTCGTCGGGCAGTGCGGGCGGATGCTTGGCAAACCAGGTGTTGGGTTCAATGGTGAGGTGGTAGACCGACAGGTGCGGTGGCGCAAACGACAGCGCGGTGTGCAGGTCTTCCGCCGCCTGGGCCAGGGTCTGGCCCGGCAGGGCGTACATCAGGTCCAGGTTGAAGGTGTCGAAGGCACGGGCGGCCTCGTCCACGGCGGCCAGGGCCTGGGCGCGGTTGTGCACCCGGCCCAGGGCCTGCAAATGCCCGTCGTTGAAACTCTGCACGCCGATGGACAGGCGCGTCACCCCCGCTTGGCGGAAGGCCTTGAAACGGTCGGTTTCGAAGGTGCCCGGGTTGGCTTCCAGGGTGATTTCGGCGTCGGGCTCCACCCGCAAGCGGGCCCGCACGTCGGACAGCAGGCGGTCGATGCCCTCGGGCGAAAACAGGCTGGGCGTGCCCCCGCCCAGAAAAATGCTGTGCACCGTGCGCCCCCACACCAAGGGCAGCGAGGCGTCCAGGTCGGCCCGCAGGGCGTCCAGGTAGGCGGCTTCGGGCAACTCACCCGGCACGGCGTGTGAATTGAAGTCGCAATACGGGCACTTCTTCAGGCACCAGGGCAGGTGGATGTACAGCGTCAGCGGTGGCAACGCACCCAGCTGCAGGGTGCCGGGGCGCATGAGGTGGAGCACGTCGAACGCGCCGTCCACGGCGGACGACGAGGCCGACGGCGCTGCGGGCACAGGCACCACCGGCACCACGGTTGCTGAAGTGGACGCCATGGCCTCAGGCCGCCGGGGCCAGCCAGTGGTCGCGCATCAGCGCCACCATCTGGGCGCTGGCCTTGCCGCGGTGGCTGTGGGCGTTTTTCACGTCGGGCGGCAGCTGGGCAAAGGTTTTGCCAAACGAGGGGATGAACATCACCGGGTCGAAGCCAAAGCCCCCGTCACCCACGGGCTCGGGCGCGATGAGACCGCTGACGCGGCCCACGGCCACCAGGGGTTCGGGGTCGTCAGGGTGGCGCACAGCCACCAGGGTGCTGACCATGGCGGCCCGGCGGTCGGTGATGCCCTGCATCTGCTGCAACAGCGCGGTGACGTTGTTCGCATCGCCTTTGGGCAGGCCAAACTGGGTGGCGTAATACGCCGTCTGCACGCCCGGCAGGCCGCCAAAGGCGTGCACGCACAGCCCGGCGTCGTCGGCCAAGGCGGGCAGGCCGGTGGCCGCAGACGCATGGCGGGCCTTGGTGAGGGCGTTTTCCAGGAAGGTGTGGAAGGGTTCCTCCGCCTCGGTCACGCCCAAGGCCCCTTGGGCCACCAGCGTCACCCCCAGGGGCGTGAACATGGCCTGGAGTTCTTTGAGCTTGCCCGCGTTGTTGGACGCCAGCACCAGCTTGAATTCATCAGTCAAAATGGCCTCTATCGCTTTATTTACAAGCGCAAGCAGCTATCAAAATCAGCTGTTCAGGTGGGGTTGCAGCGCCGCGCGCTGGTGCTGGATCAGCTCGGCAATGCCGCGCTCGGCCAGGTCCAGCAACTGGTTCATTTCGGGGCGGGTGAAGGCCGCGCCTTCGGCCGTGCCCTGCACTTCCACAAAATGGCCCGCGCCGGTCATGACCACGTTCATGTCGGTGTCGCAGGCCGAGTCTTCGGTGTACTCCAGGTCCAGCAGGGGCGTGCCTTGCACAATGCCCACCGACACCGCGGCCACGGCCCCCAGCAAGGGGCTTTGCGCGATTTTCCCGGCAGCCATCAGGGCCGACACCGCGTCGTGCGCGGCCACGTAGGCCCCGGTGATGGCCGCGGTGCGCGTGCCGCCGTCGGCCTGCAGCACGTCGCAATCGAGGGCGATGGTGCGTTCACCCAGCAGACGCAGGTCGAACACGGCCCGCAGGCTGCGCCCGATGAGGCGCTGGATTTCCTGGGTGCGCCCGCTCTGCTTGCCCTTGGCGGCTTCGCGGTCGCTGCGGGTGTGGGTGGCGCGGGGCAGCATGCCGTATTCGGCGGTCACCCAGCCCTCGCCGGAGCCGCGTTTGTGCGGTGGCACTTTTTCCTCGACCGAGGCCGTGCACAGCACCTTGGTGTGCCCAAACTCGATGAGCACCGAACCCTCGGCGTGCATGGTGTAGTGGCGGGTGATGCGGATGGGGCGCAGCTGATGCGCCGCGCGGCCGCCGGAACGGGTGTACTCAGACATGGAAAAGCTCAGCCCTTGCGGGCCGCAGTGCGCCGGATGGCTTCGTTGATTTCAGCGATGGAACGCTCGATGGCGTCTTCGTCCAGTTCTTCCCCGGCATCCAGGCCATCGCCTTGGATGGTGGACTCGAACTCGCCCACGCCAATGGAGTCGGTGGAAATGCTGCGCGTGGGCTCGAACGCGTCGGGGGTTTCCCACTCCATGGCCAGGATGGTCACGTTGTCGCTGTTGGCTCCGGCCTTGCGCAAGGCCCGTTCGGCCAAGTCAGGCACCGCCTGGGCCACCGGGTGGGCGGAGAGCACGTTGACGATTTCGTGGTCGGGCAAGGCGCTCCACAGCCCGTCGGAGCACAGCAGCAGTTTGTCGCCCTGTTGCAGGGTAAGCGGGGCCGACAGGTCGTAAATGGGCCGCTGGGGCGAGCCCAGGCAGGTAAACAACACGTTGCGGTTGATCAGGTCCTCGGAGCCACGCCCCAGGTGGGCATGCTGCTCCATGTAGGAATGGTCACGGGTGCGGGTCAGCAACTGCCCATCGCGGACCAGGTACATGCGGGAGTCACCGCAGTGCACCCAGTGCAGGCAACCGTGTTCCACCACCGCCGCCACCAGGGTGGTGCGAGGGGAGTCGATCATGCCTTTTTCAGAGGCATACCGAACAATCTGGTGGTGGGCCGACAACAGGGCACTGGAGAGAAATTCGGGCACCGCCCCCACCGTGGGGTGAGCGGCCCGCTGGAAGTACGCCGACACGGTTTGCAAGGCCAGCTGCGCCGCCACTTCACCATCTGGGTGCCCGCCCATGCCGTCAGCCAGCAAAAAGAGGCCGGATTCACGCGTGTAGGAGTACCCCATGCGATCTTCGTTCTTGGCTCGGCCACCCCGACGGCTCACCTGGAAGACGGAAAACTTCATTTGGCCGGTGCCTTTGCGATGTCGGTCCGTGGTTTGCTCTTGGGCTTGCCGTCAGCCCCCAACAGGCTGTCGAGCTGCAAACGCATGCGTTCACCCATGCTGAGCTTGGTGTAGCTGCGCTCGGTTTCCCGGCTGAGTTCCTTTTGCAGGGCAAACACCGACTGCGGACGCGACAGCGGGTCCAGGGCCATGCACCACTCCACCACCTCAATCAGGTTGTCGGAATACACACCCCGCAAACGGGACAGCGCCAGGGACAGGCGGTCCTTTTCCTGCCGTTGCGGGGCGTCGTTGGGCGGATAACCTTGCATGCAAGCGTAGATGCAGGCCCCGATGGCGTAGATGTCGGTCCAAGGCCCCATGGCCGTGTCTCGCCGGTACATTTCCGGTGCCGCAAAGCCGGGGGTGTACATGGGCCGGATGAAGTTGCCTTCCTTGCTCAGCACCTCGCGTGCCGCACCAAAGTCAATCAACACCGCCTTGTTGTCGTCGGTGATGAAGATGTTGGCGGGCTTGATGTCGAGGTGCAGCATCTTGTGCTGGTGCACGATGCGCAGCCCACGCAACACCTCGTCGAACAGCGAGCGGATGGTGGACTCGCGAAACACCTTCTGTTTCTTGAGTTCACGTGCGGTGATGATGAAATCCTGGAGGGACGCGCCTTCCAGGTAATTCATGACCATGTAAACGGTGTCGTTCTCGCGGAAGAAGTTGAGCACGCTCACCACAGAGGCATGCGAGATCTGGGCCAACGCCCGACCTTCCTCGAAAAAGCTCTTGAGCCCCAACCGATACAACGACAGCTTGTCAGGCTGAACCTGGGGCGACAACTCCCCCACGCCTCGCGTGGCCAGCGATGCGGGGAGGTATTCCTTGACGGCCACCTGCTGACCCTGGGGATCCAGGGCCAGGTAGACCACCCCGAAACCTCCGGCAGCAAGTTTGCGAATGACGCGGTAGCCCCCAATGACCGTGTCGGCTGGCAGCGGCGCGGGTTTGACCTTTGACATAATTCTTAGTTGGCTGCCCCGTCTCAGTGGGCAGATATACACCCTTTGGGAACCAGCCGATGTCAGTTTACAGCATGACCGGGTACGCCAGTGTCCACAGTGACCCTGTGGGCGCAGACGGCACCACCACCCCTCCACTGGGGTTGGAAATACGCTCGGTCAACAGCCGATTCCTGGACCTCACCTTCAAGCTTCCGGACGATCTCCGGTCTGCCGAACCGATGCTGCGCGACCTGCTGGCGCGTGAATTCAAGCGCGGCAAAATCGAAATCCGGGGGTGGATTGAAGGTCGACAAGACAGCGGCCCCCGCATGCCCACCAGTGCCGAGCTTCAACGCCTCAACACATTGCAAGACGGTGTGCGTGCCTGGTTGCCTCAGGCCACCCCCTTGTCGGTGGCCGAGGTGCTGAGTTGGACCACTCGCCAGCAACCCTCGCCCGCAGGACTGCAAGACCAGTTCTTGGCATTGGCCACCACAGCCATTGATGCGCTCAAGGCGGCACGGGGCCGGGAGGGTGAGCGTTTGACGCAAATGCTCAAAGGCCACGCCAAAAAGCTCAGCGAGCTGTCTGCCAAGGCGCAACCGCTGATCCCGCAACTGGTGGAACAGCAACGGCTGCGTTTTCTGGAGCGGTGGAACGAAGCCCTCCAGGGTGCTGGCGGCAGCAGCGCCGACAGCCCTGCGGCCCAAGACCGGGCGCTCAGCGAAGCGGTCGCATTCGCCATCCGCATCGACGTGGCCGAGGAACTCACCCGGCTGTCGTCTCACCTGCAGGAAATCCAGCAGTTGCTCACCAAAGGCGGTGAGCTGGGCAAGCGCCTGGACTTCCTCATCCAGGAACTTCACCGCGAAGCCAACACCCTGGGATCCAAATCCTCCAGCCTGGAACTGACCCGCATCTCGGTGGACATGAAAGTCCTGATCGAACAAATGCGCGAACAGGTTCAAAACATTGAGTGACCACAGCATGAACGCGCCATCCAGCGAATACCCCGGCAACCTGTTTGTGGTTGCAGCCCCCTCAGGAGCGGGCAAATCCAGCCTGGTCAATGCCCTGATGGAGGTGGACTCCCGCTTGGCCCACTCGGTGTCGCACACCACACGCCCCCCACGCGGGCAAGAGGTCCACGGGCGTGAGTACTACTTCGTGTCCAATGAACAGTTCGACACCATGGTCGCCCAGGACTCGTTCCTGGAATGGGCCAAGGTCCATGGCAACCGCTACGGCACCTCCCGGCACGCCATCGAGGAGCGGATCGCCCAGGGGGGCGACATCATCCTGGAGATCGACTACCAGGGCGCACTGCAAGTCAAGAAACTGTTTCGAAACGCCATCCTGATCTTCATCCTGCCGCCGAGCTGGGATGAGCTGAAGTCCCGCCTGCAGCGCCGGGGCGAAGATGCCCCTGAAGTCATTGAGCAGCGCCTCATCAACGCCGCCCAGGAAGTCGCCCAGGTCAAGGAGTTTGATTACGTCATCATCAATGAGCGCTTCGAGCTTGCGCTCTTTGATTTAAAATCCGTGGTCCACGCGCAGCGGCTCAAGTACGCCGCCCAGAGCCGCACCAAGGCTGAAACCTTTCAAGCCTTGGGCATTTCCTGAACCCCCATCTGATTCACCATGGCCCGCATCACCGTCGAAGACTGTCTGGAAAAAATCCCCAACCGCTTTCAGTTGGTGTTGGCGGCGACCTACCGCGCTCGCATGCTGAGCCAAGGCCACACCCCCAAGATCGACAGCAAGAACAAGCCTGCCGTGACGGCTCTGCGCGAGATTGCCGCGGGCAAAGTGGGCCTGGAAATGCTGAAGAAGGTTCCCATCTGACCCGTCGGTCTGTTTGACCCCACCCAAAAGCACCGCACGCGGTGCTTTTGTTTTTTCATCTTCCTGCAACACTGCCGACAAGGGTTGTCGGTTGTCGGTACAGTAGCGGCATGAGCATTCCCGGTCGGTCCGAGATCCCCCCAACCCCTTCGTCCAATGCCGCTGCGGCCAGTTTCGCAGCCCTGGTTTCCTCATTGGACTACCTGTCGCAAGCCGACATCGACAACGTTCGGCGTGCCTATCGTTTTGCCGATCAGGCCCATTTGGGCCAATTGCGCAAGAACGGTGACCCCTACATCACCCACCCCATTGCGGTGGCACTCCAGTGCGCAGAGTGGAAGCTGGACGCCCAGGCCTTGATGGCGGCACTGATGCACGACGCCATGGAAGACTGCGGCGTCACCAAGATCGAACTGATCGAACAGTTCGGCGCTCCCGTGGCCGAACTGGTGGACGGACTGACCAAACTCGACAAACTGGAGTTTGACAACCGGGAGCAAAACCAGGCCGAGTCCTTCCGCAAGATGCTGTTGGCCATGGCCCGGGACGTGCGGGTCATCCTGATCAAACTGGCCGATCGCAGCCACAACATGCGCACCATGGGGGACATGCCGCGCAGCAAATGGGAACGGATTTCGCGGGAGACGCTGGAAATTTATGCGCCCATTGCGTATCGATTGGGGCTGAACACCACATTCCGCGAACTTCAGGACCTGGCGTTCAAACACATCTACCCGTGGCGCTACGGCATCCTGTCCAAGGCCGTGGGCCGCTCTCGCGCCCGCCGCAAAGACCTCATCTCCAAGGTCAAAGCCGAGGTGAAAGAGGCCATTGCAGCCAAGAACCTGCACGCCAAGGTGCTGGGGCGCGAAAAAACCCTGTATTCCATCTACAAGAAGATGGACGACAAGCGCCTCAGCTTTGCCCAGGTCACCGACATGTACGGGTTTCGGGTGGTGTTTGAGGACCTGATGGATTGCTACACCGCATTGGGGGTGCTGCACCAGCTGTACAAACCACTGCCCGGCAAGTTCAAGGACTACATCGCCATCCCCAAGGTGAACGGCTACCAGTCCATCCACACCACCCTGGTGGGGCCGTTTGGCACCAACGTCGAGTTTCAGCTGCGAACCACGTCCATGGACGTGGTGGCCGAGTCTGGTGTGGCGGCCCACTGGCTCTACAAAGCCGCTGCGCCTGAAAGCGCCGCAGCACAGCGCCTGGGCAACCAGTGGTTGCAGTCCCTGCTGGACATTCAACAGGAAACCAAGGACGCCGCCGAGTTCTGGGACCACGTCAAGATCGACCTGTTCCCCGACTCCGTGTACGTGTTCACACCCAAAAGCAAAATCCTGTCCATGCCCCGCGGCGCCACGGTGGCCGACTTTGCGTACACGATCCACAGCGACATTGGCAACCACATGGTGGCCGGCAAGGTCAACGCCGAGCAGGTGCCATTGAGCACCGAACTGAAAAACGGCGATGTGGTGGAAGTCATCACCTCACCCGATCAACGCCCCAACCCGGCTTGGCTCAGCTTTGTGCGCACCGGGCGTGCGCGCTCGAAAATCCGGCATCACCTCAAAACCATGGCGCACGACGAGTCCCGAACGCTGGGAGAAAAGGTGCTCCACCAAGCCCTTCGCGCAGAAGGAATGGCCGACTTCCCCGACCCTTACGCGCGCGACCTTCAGGGCCTGTGGGAAAAACTGCTGCGCTTCACCGGCAACCGATCTGTCGACGAATTGCTGGTGGACATCGGCATGGGCAAACGCATTGCCAGCATGGTGGGCAAGAAACTGGCCATGCTGCTGGCCGAGCGCGGCATCAAGGCCGACGTGGTGCTCATCAGTCAGGCACGGTATGCCGAAGAAAAGGAAACCATCAGCCAAGGCGTGGTCACAATCGACGGCAGCGAAGGTGGATCGGTCCAGTTCGCCAACTGCTGCCACCCCATCCCCGGTGACCGCATCGTGGGCTACCTGGGGCGCGGCGAAGGCTTGGTGGTGCACACCGAGGAATGTTCGGTGGGCAAAAAACTGCTCTACCGAGACCGCGAACGCTTCTTGGAAGTGGAATGGGCAGAAGACACCGCCCGCACTTTCGAAGTGGCCCTGCTGGTCACTGTGGAAAACGGCAAAGGGGTGCTGGCCCGGGTGGCCTCCACCATCGCATCTGCTGGCGCCGACATCACCCACGTCAACATGAATGACGAGCGCGCCCAATTGGCAACCGACCTGCGTTTTGCCATCACCGTGAAAGACCGGGCCCATCTGGCCGATGTGCTTCGTTCACTGAAACGGACACCATCGGTTTTGCGTGCACAACGCATTCGCCCTGGCAAAGAGCGGGCTTGAATCAGTCGTAGTGCACATCCAGCACTTCGACCGACTCCGCGCCCGACGGTGTCATCACCGTCACCTCGTCCCCCACCTTTGCCTTGAGCAAGGCCCGAGCCACGGGTGAAATCCAGGTGATTTCCCCCTGGCTGCTGTCAGCTTCGTCCAAACCCAGAATGCGGACGGTCACTTCCGCCCCCGAAGGCCTCAAGTAGGTCACCCGGGCGCCAAAGAAAACCTGATCTGTGCCGCGATGGACGGAGGGATCGACGATTTCCACATGGTCCAGCCGCTTGGTCAGGAATCGGATGCGGCGGTCAATTTCCCGCAAGCGTTTTTTGCCGTAAAGGTAATCACCGTTTTCGGAACGGTCGCCATTGCTCGCAGCCCAGTGCACCACCTCGACCACCCGGGGACGCTCCTCATCAATGAGCGTCAGCAACTCGTTGCGCAGGCGGCCATAGCCTGCTCGGGTGATGTAGTTTTTGCCTGAATGGACAAGGGGAGAACCGACGCTGTCTTCGTCGTCGTCCTGATCCGTTTCTCGGGTGAATGCTTTGCTCATGTCACACAGAACAGTTGCACATCAAGGGCCAAAGCGCCTTGAGGATCAGAAGTGAAAAAGCCTCGCAACTTCTTCAAGTTGCGAGGCTTCCATTTTGGTGCGGCTGGCAGGATTCGAACCCACGACCCCTTGGTTCGTAGCCAAGTACTCTATCCAACTGAGCTACAGCCGCTGAAGCCATGATTATAACGCGAAAATCGATGGCTCTTCAACTTTTTCAAAACAATCTGCATTCACCGGGTGTTTGCACATTGCCGTCACCCGATGAACCCCTCGGGTGACTGGTAGGGCGTGCTGGGCTCGAACCAGCGACCAAGGGATTATGAGTCCCCTGCTCTGACCAACTGAGCTAACGCCCCGACCAACCCGACATTGTATGCCGGGCTGCCCAGGGCGCAGAAAACGTGTTCAACCTGTGGGCTTGTTTTGACTGAGGGCGTTGGACACCAGCTTGGACGTGATGTCCACGATCTGGATCATTCGGTCATAGGCCATGCGCTGCGGGCCGATGACGCCCAGCGTGCCCACCACGGTGCCGTCCACCTCGTAGGGTGCTGAAACAATGGCCAAGTCTTGGTAAGGCACCACCTGACTTTCGCCCCCGATGAAGATGCGCACCCCATCGGCCTGCTCGGACACGTCCAGCAGCCGCATGAGCTGTGCCTTTTGCTCGAACAGGTCGAACATGCGGCGCAGGTTGCCCAGGTCGTTGGAGAAGTCGGACACGGTGAGCAGAGTGCGCTCCCCGGAGATGACCACCTCGTCCTTGGAGGCCATGGCCTGCATGCCCACGTCCACCGCTGTTTGCATGAGTGCGGTGATTTCACCCCGCAACGTGTCCACCTCGGCCCGGAGGCGCTCGCGAACCACGTCCAGGCTGAGTCCTGAAAAATGGGTGTTGAGAAAATTGGCTGCCTCAACCAGCTGACTGGCGGTGTAGGTCACTGGCGTGGTGACCACCTTGTTCTGCACATCCCCGTTGGGCGAGACGATGATGACCAGGATGCGCTGCTCGGAGAGCGCCAGAAACTCGATGTGCCTGAACACCGACGCATGGCGCGGCGTCATCACCACGCCCACAAAATGAGACAGGTTGGACAGCAACTGAGCCGCATTGGAAATGACGCGCTGAGGCTGATCGGGTTCAAGGCCCGTGGGCGGCAATTCGGTGGACAGGTCGAGCGAGTCACGGCGCACCGTCAGCATGGTGTCCACAAACAGCCGATAC
>DASUON010000007.1:0-5573 GCA_036276615.1 Burkholderiaceae bacterium | reverse complement strand
CCCACGCCGGTGGTGCTGATGAACACCCCGTCGCCCTTGCCGCGCTCCACCACCTTGGTGTCGCCGGTGACCACGGGCACCCCGGCCTCACGGGCGGCCTGGCCCAGGCTGCGCACCAGGTGTTGCAGGTCGGCCAGGGGGAACCCTTCTTCCAGGATGAAAGCGGCGCTGAGGTACAGCACCCGGGCCCCCAGCATGGCCACGTCGTTCACGGTGCCGTGCACCGCCAGGCAGCCCAGGTCGCCGCCCGGGAACCACAGCGGCGAGACCACGTGGGCGTCGGTCGCCATCACCAGCTGGCCCCCGGCCAGCTCAGGCGGGATGGACAGGCGTGCACCGTCGTCACCCTGGCGCAGGAAGGGGTTGTCCAGCTCGGGCAGGAACAGCTCTTCGATGAGCTGGGCCGAGGCCTTGCCCCCGGCCCCGTGGCTCATGTCCACCCGGCCGCGTTTGATGTCCAGCGGGCGGGTGTAGGTGTTGGCCCGCGCAGCGGGGGGTGCCGAGGTCATGCCGTGGTCTCCGGGGTGATGGGCGTGGCGTCGCGGAAACGCCCATAGGTGTAGTGCGCGGCGCAGGCCCCCTCGCTGGAGACCATGCACGAGCCCACCGGGTTTTCGGGGGTGCAGACGGTGCCGAAGATGGCGCAGTCCTGCGGGCGTTTGACGCCGCGCAGGATGGCCCCGCACTCGCAGGCCTTGTTGTCGGGCACGGTGCGGTAGCTCAGGCCGAAGCGGTCTTCGGCGTCGAAGGCGCGGTAGCGCTCGCGGATGCGCAGCGCCGACAGCGGCATGGTGCCCAGGCCGCGCCACTCGAAGGCGTCGCGCAGCTCGAACACATCGTCCATCACCTGCTGGGCGTTCAGGTTGCCCTGCGGGGTGACGGCGCGGGTGAATTCGTTTTCCACCTCGGCCCGGCCTTCGTTGACCTGGCGCACCAGCATCAGGATGGCCTGCAACACGTCCAGCGGTTCGAAGCCGGCAATCACCACCGGCTTGCGGTACTCGCGGGCAAAACGGGCGTAGGGGTCGGAGCCGATGACCACGCTCACGTGCGCCGGGCCCACAAACCCGTCCAGCTCGGCTGTAGAGCCTGCAGGCGCCCCGTCGAGGATGGCGCGGATGGCCGGGGGCGTGAGCACGTGGTTGCACATCACGCTGAAGTTGCTCAGGCCCAGCCGCGCCGCGTCGCGGATGACCAGCGCGGTGGGCGGTGTGGTGGTTTCGAAACCGATGGCAAAAAACACCACTTGGCGCTCAGGCTGCGCTTGCGCCAAGGCCAGTGCGTCGGCGGCGGAATACACCATGCGGATGTCGGCCCCGCGGGCCTTGGCCTTGGTGAGCGACAGGCTGCCGCTGGCGGGCACGCGCATCGTGTCGCCGTAGGTGCACAGCGTGACGGGGTGGTTCAGCGCCAGGTCAATGGCCATGTCCACGCGCCCGATGGGCAGCACACACACCGGGCAGCCGGGGCCGTGGATCATGCGCAGGTTGGGCGGCAGCAGCTCCAGCACGCCATAGCGGCTGATGGCATGCGTGTGGCCGCCGCAGAACTCCATGAAGCGGTAGGCGCGGTCGGGCTGCACCTCGGCGCGGATGCGCTCGGCAATGTGGCGGGCCAGGTCGCCGTTGCGGAACTCGTCGATGTACTTCATGGCGCGGCCCCGTTCTGCTCTGCGCTCTGTTGCTCGCTCAGCTCGGCAAACAGCGCCAGGGTGCGCTCGGCCTCCTCGGGGTCCAGCAGGCCGATGGCGTGGCCCACGTGGACGATGACGTAGTCCCCCACCTGGGCCTCGGGCACCAGGGCCAGCGAGATGGTTTTGCGGATGCCGCCCAGGTCCACGGTGGCCTGGTCGCCCTCCAGTCGTTCGACCACACGGGCCGGAATGGCTAAACACATGACAACAACTCCTGGTGGGGTGAATTCACGCAGTGCTGCCACGCCACCCAGGCCTGGCCCAGGGCCAGACCGGCGTCGCCGCAGCCGCGGTGGGTGGGCAAGGCGGTGACCAGCCCGGCGGTGTGCAGGCCGTGCTGCACACGTTCGCGCAGCAGGCGGTTGAAGAAGCAGCCCCCGCTCAACGCCACGCGGCGGGGGGCCGGGCCGGGGCCGCGCCAGTGCTCGCGGGCGTGCAGCACCCCGGCCACCAGCGCATCGGCCAGCGCCCGGTGAAAGGCCGCCGCGGCGCGTCGCACGGCGGCGGTGTCGGTGGCGTCCACGGCGCACAGGGCCTGCACCAGCGGGGCCAGTTCCAGCACGCGGGGTGGGGCCTCGGTGTCTGCGTCGGCAGCGGGCGGGGCGGCTGAGTCGGTCCAGCGGGCGGCGGGCAAGGTGGGAAGGGGGGGCAGGGCTGGCCGGTCAGGCGGAGTGGCCTGCTCGGTGGGCAGGGCCTCGTCGGCCAGCGCGGCGGAGGCGGCGCGTTCCAGCGCCTGGGCGGCTTCGGCTTCGTCGTGCTGCCAGCCGCACAGGCCCAGCGCGGCGGCGGCGGCGTCGAACCAGCGCCCGGCGCTGGTGGTGGGCGGGCAGTTCAGGCCACGGGCCAGCATCTGCGCCACGGTGGCCACCTGGGTGTGGGACAGTTTTGAAGGAAATTTGGCCTCCAGCGCTTGTTCCAAAAGCGCAGGGTGCTCTGAAATATGTAGCGATGCGGCCAACATGCGCCAGGGCTCGCGGGCGGCCTTGTCGCCGCCGGGCAGCGCCAGGGTCTGCAGGTGGCCCAGGCGTTGCCAGCCGGGCGGCGTGCCCGCAGGGGCTCCCGTGGCGGCGCTGTGCACGGCCAGCAGTTCGCCGCCCCAGGCGGTGCCGTCGGTGCCCAGGCCCACGCCGTCCAGCGCCAGGCCCAGCCAGGTTTGGGGGTGCGCCGTGTCGGCAGGGTCTTTGAAGTCCCACTCGGCGGCCACCGCCGCCACATGGGCGTGGTGGTGCTGCACGCCCACGGCGGGCACGCCCAGTTGCTGGGCCAGGCGCACGGCCAGTTGGGTGCTGAAGAAGTCGGGGTGCAGGTCGTGGGCGATGGCGGCCACACCGCCAGGGCCGGCCTGGGCCAGCAGCGCCTGGGCCGAGGCTTCCAGCGCCCGGCAGGCGTCGGGGTCGGACAGGTCGCCGTGCGCGTCTGACCACGTCACCGACGGCTGCGCTCCCCAGCGGGCCAGGCAGGCGGTGTTCTTGAGCCAGGCCCCCAGGGCCAGAACAGGCAGGGTCATGCCGGGTGGGGTCATGCGGTGGATTTCAGGCGGGCCAGTTCGGCCTCCAGCTCGGCCACGCGCTGGCGCAGGGCGGCTTCGGTGGCCGGGGTGTCGTGGCTGTGGTCGTGGGCATGGCCGTGGTGGTGGCCGTGGGCCAGGGCGGGCACGCGGTGTTCCAGCCAGTGCAGCCAGTCGTCCATGCCCTGGCCGGTGGTGGCCGACACCTGGATGACCTGGATGGCCGGGTTGACCTGCCGCGCCAGCGCGATGCAGCGGTCCACGTCAAAACGCACATGCGGCAGCAGGTCGATCTTGTTGAGCACCATCAGCGTGGAGGCGGCGAACAGGTCGGGGTACTTCAGCGGTTTGTCCTCGCCCTCGGTGACCGAGAGGATGGCCACCATGGCGGCTTCGCCCAGGTCCCACAGCGCGGGGCACACCAGGTTGCCCACGTTCTCGATGAACAGCAGCTGGGGTGAGGCCGCGTGGGCATGGGCGTGACCGTGGTCGTGACCGTGGCCGTGGTCATGCCCCTCGGCGCTGTGCCCGTGGTGCAGGCGCTCGAAGGCGGCGGCCACCATGGGCGCGTCCAGGTGGCAGCCCTTGCCGGTGTTGACCTGGATGGCGGGGGCACCGGTGGCGCGGATGCGGTCGGCGTCGAAGCTGGTTTGCTGGTCGCCTTCGATCACCGCGGTGGCCAGTTGCGGGTGGCGGGCGCGCAGCGCCTCGATGGTGGCGCACAGCAGCGTGGTCTTGCCCGAGCCGGGGCTGCTGACCAGGTTGAGCGCGGTCACGCCGTGCGCGGCAAAGTGCTGGCGGTTGCGGGCGGCCACGCGGTCGTTGGCCCCGAGGATGTCGGCCTCGATCTGCACGGTGCGCGATTGGCTGAGGCCCGGCACCGAGACCTTGGCCTCGCCCAGGCCGAAGTGCAGGTCTTGCGCCGACGGGGTGCCCACGCCGGTGCTGACGGCCCCGGTTGGGGCCGTGGCCGGGTTGGGGGTGGTTTCGAGGGTGGGGCCGTGCCCACTGCATCCACACACGACACACATGATGGGTTTCCTTCCAAGGTACTCAAGTGTCACTGACTTGCAGGTCCACCACGCGCAGCTCGGTGCCGCCCGTGGGTTGCAGCTGGTGGCCGCCACACTGGGGGCAGGCCATGCCCCGCTGTGGCAGGGCCACCTGGGTGCCGCAGGGCAGGCACCAGGCCTGTCCGGGCGGCTCGTCGATGTCGATTCTGGCCCCTTCCAGCAAGGTGCCGGGGGCCAGGGCTTCCAGCGAAAAACGCAGGGCCTGGCTGTCCACGCCCGAGAGCTGCCCAGCCTCCAGCCGCAGCGACAGCACGCGGGTGAACGGGTCGCGGGCGGCGGCCTGCTCCACCAATTGCAGCACGCCTCCGGCCAGGCTGGCTTCATGCATGGGGGGTCTCCGGGGCGGGGTGGTGGTTGTGGGTCATGGTGTCGTCCAGGCGGAAGGGCACACAGGGGTCGAAGGCCGCCATCAGCCGCTGCACCTGGCGGGTGCGCAGGGTGCCGGGTTCGGTGCAGGCGGCGAGGGCGTGGGCCACTTCGCCTTGCGGGTGAAGGTTGCAATCGGTGGGGGCGTGCACCTCGCCATGGTGCACCCGATGAGGCGTGGTGTCTGGCAAGTTGTCCGGTGTTTTGCCAACCGCCACGCGGTGCACCAGCAGCCCACGCGCCATTTCCACCCAGGCGAGGGCGGAGGTGGATGCGCCATCGTCCTCGGCCTGGGTGCCCCAGCGCAGCCGCCGGGGGCCGGTGGCGGGTGAGCCATCGTCCAGGCACAGGGCCACCAGGTCGGCCACGCGGGCACCCAGCAAGGCCCATTCGTCCAGCGCACGCACGGGGCCGTCGGCCACGCGGGTCCAGCAGCCGGTGTGGGCAGCGGTGGCCGCGCCGGGGCCGGGCACCGTCAGGGCCTGTTCGGGGCGCAGCGTCCACACCGTGGGGGCGGCGGCAGCGCGGGCCAGCAGGCGGGGCAGCCAGCCGGGGGTGTGTCGGGTCCAGTGGTGCAGCCAGTCGGCAGCGTTGAGCCGCCAGGCGTCCCACCAGGTGCGCGGGGGCATGCCCAGCACATGGGCTTCCAGCCAGGCGCATTGGGCCCGCCAGTCGGCGGCGCTGAGGGCCGCGGCGGGGCCTGCCGTGGGGGAGGTGGGTGGGGCCAGCAGCGGACTGGTGGCCAGCTGGCGCACCAGCCCTTCGGCGGGTTGGGCGTGGGCGGGGTCGAGCAGGCGCGGCCAGTCGATGGCGATGCGGCGCAGGTGCTCGGTGGCGGCCTCGCGCCGCAGGGACTCGGCCAGGGCCACGGGGTCGGGGGCGGGCAAGGCCCCGGCGGCGCTCAGGGCCAGCTGGCTGCACAGGCGGTGCGACT
>DASUON010000006.1:0-2744 GCA_036276615.1 Burkholderiaceae bacterium | reverse complement strand
AGCAGCGTCATCATGCAACGTCGATTCACACTCAAAGCCTTGTCTGCCGCAGCCGCCGTCGCCTCCCTGGCCGGCCTGAGCGCGCTGCCTGCCCATGCCGCCGACACCATCAAGGTGGGTGTGCTGCACAGCCTGTCAGGCACCATGGCCATTTCCGAAACCGTGTTGAAGGACACGGTGCTGATGGCCATCGACGAAATCAACGCCAAGGGCGGTGTGCTGGGCAAGAAGCTGGAACCCGTGGTGGTGGACCCCGCCTCCAACTGGCCCCTGTTCGCTGAAAAGACCAAACAACTGCTGGGCCAGGACAAGGTCTCCGTCATCTTCGGTTGCTGGACCAGCGTGAGCCGCAAGTCGGTGCTGCCCGTGGTGGAGGAAATGAACGGTCTGCTGTTCTACCCCGTGCAATACGAAGGTGAAGAACTCAGCAAAAACGTGTTCTACACCGGTGCCGCGCCCAACCAGCAGGCCATTCCCGCCGTGGAATACCTGATGAGCAAGGACGGCGGCGGTGCCAAGCGTTTTGTGCTGCTGGGCACCGACTACGTGTACCCCCGCACCACCAACAAGATCCTGCGCGCCTTCCTGAAAAGCAAGGGCGTGAAGGACAGCGACATCGACGAAAAGTACACCCCCTTCGGTCACAGCGATTACCAGACCATCGTGGCCGACATCAAGAAGTTCAGCGCCGGTGGCAAGACCGCGGTGATCTCCACCATCAACGGTGACTCCAACGTGCCCTTCTACAAGGAACTGGGCAACGCCGGCCTGAAGGCCAAGGACGTGCCGGTGGTGGCGTTCAGCGTGGGTGAAGAAGAGCTGCGTGGCGTGGACACCAAACCCCTGGTGGGCCACCTGGCCGCCTGGAACTACTTCATGAGCATCAAGAACCCGGCCAACACCGAGTTCATCAAGAAGTGGAGCGACTACGCCAAGGCCAAGGGCATTGCCGGCCACAAGGACAAGCCGCTGACCAACGACCCCATGGAAGCCACCTACATCGGCGTGCACATGTGGAAGCAGGCTGTGGAAAAAGCCAAGACCACCGACGTGGACAAGGTCATTGCCGCCATGGCCGGTCAGACCTTCCAGGCCCCGGGTGGCTTCACCTCCAAGATGGATGAAAAGAACCACCACCTGCACAAGCCCGTGTTCATTGGCGAAGTGAAGGCCGACGGCCAGTTCAACGTGGTGTGGAAGACCCCCGGCCCCGTGAAGGCCCAACCCTGGAGCCCCTTCATCGAAGGCAACGACAAGAAGAAGGACGAGCCCGAGAAGAAGTGATGTCGGGTTTGTGAGAAAAATTGGCCTCTAGCGCTTTATATAAAAGCGCTGACAGCTATCAAAAACAGAGAGCCCGGACCGGCAACGGTTCGGGCTTTTTTTGTTCAACCGCCTGTGGGCTTGGACAGGGTGCTCACCCCTTGTGTGGTGGACGCTTGTTGGGGCGCGTTGGCCTGTTGCTGGGCGTTGGTGGCCTCAAACAGCTGGCCCATGGCCATGGCGGGGGCATCGCCCGGCACCTTGACGTTGGCCTGGGTCACGGCATCGGTGATCTGATTGTTGACGGCGGTGGGATAGGCCATGGGGGCTCCTGTTGCAATAAGCGGTGGTTGAGGGCGGGAGCCATCGACTGTATCGACACGGCGCACAAGCTGCTGGGCGAAGTTCGGGTTTCCTTGCATCGGCGGGCCGTGGAACAGGCGTAGGCTTGTGCCACCACAACTCAGGGAGCGACACATGACCCAACAAATTTCGGGCCGATGCATGTTCATCTGGCAACTGGCACCGGTCCTCAAGACCGAGCTGGGCGTTCAGGGCCTGGTGGCCAAGGCCAAGGCTGCGGGCCTGAGCGGCGTGTGGATCAAGGTGGCCGACGCCGCCAAGCCATTTGCCAACGTGGCCACGCCAGCGGCCCAGCAAGACTTTGTGCAGGTGCGCGACGCGCTGCGGGCCGCAGGCATCAGCGTGTGGGGTTGGCAGGTGCCCTACGGCAAGACCGTGGCCCAGGCCACCGCCGAGGCCGATTGCGCGATCGGTCTGGCCACCTCGCTCGACCTGGACGGCATGCTCATGGACGCCGAAGGCGGCGCAGGCTACTTCACCGGCGGCCCCACGGTGGCCCAGGCTTACGCCGAGCGCTTGGCCGACCAACTGGGCCAGCAGAACCGCGGCCTGGCCATCTGCGGCAACGACATTCCCAGCAACTTTCCCAACTACCCGTTTGCCACCTTTGCGCAGTACGCGCAGTTCAACACCCCCCAGGTGTACTACGGCGGCAGCCCCAGCGTGGCCAACCGGCTGGACCGCGCCATCACCGCCAATGCGGGCTTTGACCTGCCGTTTGTGCCCGTGGGCGCTGCGTGGCTGGGCGACGGCGGCGGATGCGCCTCCGCATCGGCCTGCGCAGAACGCGCCCGGGAGTTTCTGCGCCTGGTGGACGCCCACGGCTTTGTGGGGTGCAGCTTCTGGCACTGGCAAGCGGCCCCGTCGGCGTTCTGGGAGGTGCTGATCGACACGGCTTCGGGGGGCTGAGGGGGCGGTTTGAATCAGCTCGGCAGCGAACAGTCCAGCACCCGCACGGCGATTTTGGATTGCAGCTCGGGTGGGACCGTGGCCATCAGCCGCTGTTGCAGCTCCTGCGGTGTGCTGGGCTTGCGACCTCCATCCAGGGCTGCGGCTGTCAGCTTGCCCTGAAACCAGAACACGATGTAAACGCCGTAGCCCTCGCTGGCTGCTTCGCG
>DASUON010000005.1:0-2593 GCA_036276615.1 Burkholderiaceae bacterium | reverse complement strand
CGGCCCGCCAACGCATGTTCTACCGCGCCATGGGGGTCTTGCTGGCGTGCAGTGTGGTCCACATGCTCCGATGAGCGAACATCGCCCCATGCCCCAAGCGCACACCCACCACATTCACCGTCACGCGGCGGCCCCCTGGGTGGAGCTGCGCACCAGCGTCAACACCTTTGACTGCTACCGCGCCCACGCCCATGCCGAGTACTGCATCGGCATCGTGGACCAGGGCTGCGCCACCTTTCACCACCCGGAGGGCCCGAGCACCATCACCCCCGGTGCGGTGGTGCTGATCGAGCCCCAGGTGGTGCACGCCTGCAACCCCTTGCCGTCGCAGGTCTGGTCTTACCGCATGCTGTTCATCAACGCCGCGTGGCTGCACCAGGCCGTTGCCCCGCTTTGGCACATGGACACGCCCCCTGAGGGGTTGAGCTTTCTGTCCCGCTGCCTGAACGATCCCGGCCCCCGGCATGTGGTCCACAGGCTGTGCCAGCCGGTGGACGGCGAACAGGCCGCGCAGGCCCTCGCCCAAGCCCTGCCCGCATGGGTGGCGGGGCTGAGCCGCCCCGGGCGCCCACGGTATGACGCCCCACCCCCCGCCGAATTGGCCCCGGCCTTTGCGGCCCTGCACACGGCGCAGGACCAACGCCTCAGCATCCGCGAACTGGCCGCGGCCTGTTCGCTGAGCGAATCCCGGTTCATCCGTCGGTTTCGGCAGGCCATGGGCATGACGCCCGGCCATTACCTGCAAAACCTGCGCCTCAACGGGGCCCGGCGTCTGCTGTCCCAGGGGGCAGCACTGGCCGATGCCGCCCATGCCATGGGTTTTGCCGACCAGGCCCACCTGCAACGCGCCTTCAAGGCCCACCACGCCATGACGCCCGGCGCGTACAGGAGCGTCGACCCCCCTGCGGAGCGCAAAGGACACGCATGACCCAGCAACTCGGCAAATGGATGGTCTGCATCGGGCTGGTGATGGCGGTGGTCGCCGGGTGGATGAAGACGGCGCTGCCCGAACCCAGCGTGCTGAACGACCCGGTGCAAAACGCTGTGTCCCGCCCGCCGATGGCCATCCGCGTGGGCGACATCGACTACAGCGTGCAGCCGCTCTACACCTACGACCTGTACGGCAGGGTGGTCAGCAAACACGACGCCAACGCGTGGTGGGACTACCTGCACCGCGAATGGAACGACAAGCTCAACGTGGTGGACCTGTGTGTGGTGTGGGGCCAGAACGCACGCACCGGCGGGTACCGCGGCATCCAGTTTTCGAGCGGGCAGTTCACCTGCAACTACGAGACCTCGTCCGATGAAGCTTGGCAGGGGTTTGACGTGAACGCCATCTCCAACAACCACCTGCTGACCGACAACCCCACCCTGGCGCGCCAGATGCGGGAGGTGCGCGTCGGTGACCAGATTCACTTTCGCGGCTACCTTGCCGAGTACTCGCACCACCACGGCTTTGCCTTCAAGCGGGGCACCAGCACCGTTCGCACGGACACCGGCAACGGCGCCTGCGAGACGGTGTATGTGGAAGCGTTCGAGGTGCTGCGGCGCGGCGGCGGGCCGTGGCACACGCTTCAGTGGGTGGGCGCGGGCTTGCTGGTGCTGGGTGTGCTGGGGTGGTTCACCCTGCCCAGGCGGGTGGACCGGGGCTGAGGGGCATGATCTCATGATGAAAACAGCCTCTAGCGCTTTATATGAAAGCGCAAGCAGCTATCAAATCATGAGCGACGCCCACACCGGCAATCCGGCAGGTGGGCGCAAAACCCACCGCCATCAAACGTGAGGGCCCACCCGGGGACCGTCAGCCCACCGACTCCCAGCGCCCGCTGCGTTCGGAGCGCCACAAGGCGTCGATGACCCGCGCCTGGGCCACGGCGTCGGCCAGGCCGTGGTGCGGCTCGCCTTCTGCGGCCACGCCGCGCACCCGGCGCGAGAAGGCTTCCACCTCCAGCCGGTACTGGTCCACCGGGGCCAGGGTTTCGACGGTGATGCTGCTGCCATCCAGGCGGCCGCCCTCGTCCAGCGCCAGCTTCATGGACGCATCGCGGGCGGCGTTGAAAGGGACCAACAGCTCGACCCGCCCCGTGGTGCCCACCACCTGCACGCGCTGGAACGGCACGCTCTGCGTGGACACCATGAAGCTCAGCTGCCGCCCCGAACCAAAGTCCAGCAGCGCGCTGGTGAGCCGGTCGGTGCCCAGCACGGGGTCACGGTCCACCAGGGCCACCACGCGCTGTGGTTCGGACTCGAACACGTAGCGCCCGGCCAGGATGGCGTAGCAGCCAATGTCGTACAAGGCCCCGCCGCCCATGCCCAGCTGGTTGCGGATGTTGTTGGCGTCGTCGTTGTGATAGGCAAAAAACACCTGCACGGCGCGGGGTGAGCCGATGCGCCCCGTGCGCACCAGCTCGCGGGTGCGCAGCCACTGCGGGTGGTGGCGCACCATGAAGGCTTCTTCGATGTGCACCGCGGCATCGGCCTCGGTGGCGCACTGGGCTTCGGCCACGCTCAGGGCAAACGGTGTCTCGCACAACACGTGTTTGCCCGCCGCGGCGGCCTGCAGCGTCAGGGGCACGTGCAGGTGGTTGGGCAG
>DASUON010000004.1:0-4680 GCA_036276615.1 Burkholderiaceae bacterium | reverse complement strand
GCATTGCCCGACGGCGAAGCCTACGAACGTTTCATCAGCGAGACGGGGCAGGTGCCCACCCGGGACAACCTGCACGACCTGTTCAATGGCTTGGTTTGGCAGACATTTCCTCAGTCAAAAGCGGCGTTGAACCGCTTGCATCGTGCGGAAATTTCTGCTCATGGTGTGGGGGCCGTGCGTGGCCCCGTGCGCGACGCAGCCACCCTGTTCGATGAAAACGGCGCAGTGCTGCTGGCCCCTACCGCCTTGTGGGATGCCCTGTTGGCCCGAGATTGGGTGCAGCTGTTTGTGAAACTGCGCCCGCTTTGGGCACAGGCCCGGCTGGTGCTGTTCGGGCATGCCCTGATGGAGCAACTGGTCTACCCGAGAAAAAGCATCACTGCGCATGTTCTGATTGAGCAGTTTGCTATTAATAATGAAGTTAATCTGGATGCTGCCCTGGCCGAGCGCTTGACCGCTGACCACTTGCGCCAGAAGCCTTTCACCCCCTTGCCGGTGTTGGGCGTGCCGGGGTGGTGGCCTGCCAACCAGGCCCCTGACTTTTATGCCGACACCCAGGTGTTCCGGCCCCGGCGTTCGTCCGTTTGAGGGGCGTGGCCCGGCGCAGGGTTACCGTGGTGGGGTGAAGGGGCTTGGCGGCCGGTTGAAGTCCAGCGGTCTCGGCCCCATATGATCGCCCTGGTCTGTTCAACCTTGATGGAGTCCTGTCCATGAAACGCATCCTCTTGTTCGTGCTCACCAACTTTGCGGTGATGGCCGTGCTGCTGGTCACGACCCGCCTGCTGGGGGTGGATCGCTACCTCACGGCCAACGGGCTCAACCTGGGGGCGCTGGCCGTGTTTTCGCTCATCATGGGCTTTGGTGGCGCCACCATTTCGCTGCTGATGAGCAAGCAGATTGCCAAGTGGTCCACCCCGGGCTTGGAAATCATCAACCAGCCCCGCAACGCCGACGAGGCCTGGATCGTCAGCACCGTGCAGGGTTTTGCCCAGAAGGCGGGCATTGGCATGCCCGAGGTCGGCATTTACGAAGGCGAACCCAATGCGTTTGCCACCGGGGCCAACAAAAACGCTGCGCTGGTGGCCGTGTCGACCGGCTTGCTGCGGGGCATGACCCGCGAAGAGGTGGAGGCCGTCATTGGCCACGAGGTGGCCCACGTGGCCAACGGTGACATGGTCACCATGACCCTCATCCAGGGCGTGATGAACACCTTTGTGGTGTTCCTGAGCCGCGTCATCGGTTACGCGGTGGACAGCTTCCTGCGCCGCAATGACGAGGAAAGCCATGGCCCCGGCATTGGGTACATGGTCACCAGCTTTGTGCTGGAACTGGTGCTGGGCTTCCTGGCGGGCATGGTGGTGGCCTGGTTCAGTCGCCAGCGCGAGTTCCGCGCCGACGCTGGTGCCGCCGAGCTGATGGGGCGCAAACAGCCCATGATCAACGCCCTGGCCCGCCTGGGTGGGCTGGAGCCGGGCGTCCTGCCGCAGAACATGGCGGCCATGGGCATCACCGGTGGGTTGGGCAAACTGTTTTCCACCCACCCGCCCATTGAAGAACGCATCGAGGCGTTGCGCAACGCCGCTTGAACGCCATGTTTGATCGCGCCCAACTGGAGGCCTTTTTTGCCGTGGTGCAGCACGGCAGCTTTGAGCGGGCGGCCCAAGCGTTGCATGTGACACGCGGGGCGGTGTCGCAGCGCGTCAAAGCCCTGGAAGAGGCCATGTCCACCCTGCTGGTGACCCGCAACAAGCCCGTGGTGGCCACCCAAAAAGGGGAAATCCTGCTGCGTCACGTCAGGACATTGCGGGCCATGGAGGACGACACCCTGTGTGCCCTGTTGCCTGCACAGCGTGATCGGACGCCAGTGCCCATGGCCATTGCCGTGAATGCCGATTCGTTGGCCACTTGGTTTGCCCCGTTGGTGGTGCAACTGTTGGGGCGGTTGAACATTGCCCTCGAAATCATCGCCGACGACCAGGACCACACCTTTGCGCGATTGACCAAGGGCGATGTGGTGGGGTGTGTGTCCAGTGCGCCTGGTGCGGTCCAAGGGTTTGAGTCGGTGCCCCTGGGGGCCATGCACTATGTGTGTGTGGCCACTCCGGCGTTCAAGCAGAAGCACTTTCCGAAAGGCGTGTCGCTGGCGGCGGTGCTGAATGCACCGGCCTTGCTGTTTGACCGCAAGGACGCGTTGCACGATCAGTACTTGGCCCTGCTGTTTGGGGTCAAGGGGGTGCAGTATCCCCGCCATCACTTCCCGTCGGCTTCCATCTTGCTGAATGGCATTTCAGCAGGGCTGGGTTATGCCATGGCGGCTGAGTTGAATGTGTCACCGTTGCTGGCCAGTGGACAGTTGGAGGAACTCACCCCTGGATGCAAGGTCACCGTGCCCCTGTATTGGCACCATTGGAAGATGGAACTTCCCCTGGCCCAGGCCATGACGCAGATCATCACGGCACACGCACACCGGGCCTTGAGCCCATTGCACTGAGCCCGTTGGCGGCGGTATACCCCACGAGTGTCACGAGGGAAGCCAACACACCGGCCACGAGCGACAACACATCGGCATCCCAGGCGGTGAGCCCGGCCCAACCGAACAGGTAAGCCACGGTGGAGGCGGTCCAACCCGCCTGCATGGCCCACCATGCGCACCGGGGCGGGATGTGCCACGGGGTGAACAGGGCCACAAACACCACGCCGATGGCCCCCAGGTACACCATGTTCAAAGCCACCATGGTGTCCACAATCGCTTGTCCCCGCGAGGCGATCATCCCGCCCAGCAGCACCATGGACAGGTGGATGGCAACCGATGGGCGTTCGCGGCCCAAGGCACTTTGCATTGCAGAGGTCATGGCCCGAACGATGGCGGCTGCCGAGCCCAATGCAGCGGTCAGCAAGACCGCCAGGACCACCCAGCCATACCCGGCGGCCAGCTTTTGGGCAACGCCCGACATGATGAATGGCATGATCTGGTTGCCCACGTTCGGCTGCATTGCCCCAGGGCTGTTCTGATACGCCACCACCACCGCAGCGGGGACGAAGCCAAACAAGAACAAAAAACCGGCCGCCATCAAACAACCTGCCACCGCGGCACGCGAACTTTTGGCCTCCATCACAAACTGCTGGTAGTCCGCACCGGTGACCACCAGCGGGGCGATGGCCAAGAAAACCGCCCACAGCCTCACGCCGGGCACGCGTGGCAAATCGCTGGCAAACAAGGGCAGGGCCCGCATCAGCACCGGCAGGCCATCGACCGATAGCAGGGCGTACAGCAGCAGCAGGCTGCTGGCGGCAAGGCACATGGCAAAGACTCTTGCGGCGTGTGCCAGGGCCAGCCTGGACGCCACAAATATCAGGCTCAGCATCAGGGCATATGCGGGGAGTGTGGGCAAACCCATCAGCGTGACCACGGCCACTCCACCGTGGATTTGGGCGGCCAAGACGCCACTCATCCACACCACCGACAGCATGGCCACCAACGTGCTGACCTTGGCTCCGTACGCTGCACCCAGCACCTGCCAAATCTGCATGCCCTTGCGCCACAGTGCGGGGGCGGTGAACGCAAGCCATGCAATGCCCAGTGCGGTGACCATGGCATACAGGCTGCCGGCCATGCCCCACGCCAGGGCCACTTCACCGCTGCCAAACAGAAAACCGATGCCGTAGCTGGCTGATACCAGCAACGTGGCCACTTGCCATGCGCTCAACCGGGGTGGGGACGAGGGGTTCACTGCGGTTGGGTCCATGGTCAGGCGTGCACAACGGCTTGGGGTCCCCGCAAACGGCTGGGATCACAGGAAGAGAGGAGGTGTTCCACCAGAGCCCGCACCTTGGGGGTGCGGTAGCGGTCAGCGGCGTACAGCAGCCACGCGGTGCCTTGGTAGGGTGAGGTCACGGCCCAGTCGGACAACACTTCCACCACCCGTCCGGTGGCCAGGGCCTTGGCTGCCACAAAGTCGGGCACGCAACCAACGCCCAATCCAGCAGCGATGGCGTCCAGCCGCATGCTGCTGTGGTTGAGTGTGATGCGGCCCTGAACCTCGATTTCCACCGTTTCATCGGGTTCGCCCCTGTGGCTTCGTTTGAACCGCCAGCGTCGATCCCATTCGTATTCCCCCAGAGACAGGCAGCTGTGAGCCAGCAAGTCTTGTGGCACGTGGATGGGCGGGTGTGCCGCCAGATAGTCGGGGCTGACCAGCACGCACTGACGCACCGGCCCCAAAGCGCGGGCCACGAGTCCTGGCGAAGGATCGTCGGTGATGCGCAGCACCACATCCACCCCTTCACGCAGCGGGTCGATCAGCCGGTCTTCCACCAGAAGGTGCACGTCCACTTCCGGGCAGCGCTTCAAAAAGCTCAGCAATGGTGCTTGCAGCACATGGCGGGCAAAGGCTTTGGGCGCACTGAGGCGGACCAAGCCCCGCGGGGCCTCGGTGTGGTCTTCGGCCACCAGCAATGCGGCGCGGGTTGCGGCCAACATGTGCCGACCTTGTGCCAGCACCAGCGCACCGGCTTCCGTCAGTTGCAGATGGCGGGAATTGCGCTGTAACAGCGTCAGGCTCAGCGCTCTTTCCAGGCGTGCAATCTGACGGCTGACCGCAGAGGGTGTGAGCCCGTGCTGGCGAGCGGCAGCTGAAAAGCTGCCCGCTTCTGCCACCCGCACCAACGCCGCCAAATCGG
>DASUON010000003.1:0-2083 GCA_036276615.1 Burkholderiaceae bacterium | reverse complement strand
AGGCCCTCAGGTCAGCGGATGCCCGTGATGGGCCGTCACGGGCATCGGTGTCAAGTGTCCCGACACAGGCAGCCCGGCACCAAGACATGTTTCAATCAAATCCATTCACATCTGCGCTTATGCCCAGCCTGTGGGTGATGCAAAGAGCCCCCGAAATGTCAGGGTCATGGCGGCATTGACCTTGATGGGTGTTTCACGATTCATTCATAATATTCCGATGCCCATGTCCCAGCGCTATCTGCGCCACCTGTTGCTGTCGCGTTCCGACTGGATGGAGCGCCGTCTGTTCGACGGCGCCGCTCGCCACGGTTACGGCGACATGACCCCGGCCATGTCCCGCATGTGCGGGCATTTGGCCGACGGACCCTTGAGCCTGTCGGAATTGGCGCGACGCCTGGCGGTGTCGCGCCAGGCGGTGCACCGCCTGGCCGCCGACACCGAGGCCTTGGGCTATGTGGAATGTGTGGAAAGCAAGACCGATGCCCGGCTGAAGCTGCTGCGCTTCACCGACAAGGGACGGACCATGGCCGCCGCAGCCCGCAGCGAACTGGAGGCCATTGAGGCCCAGTTGGCGCAGGTGCTGGGCCCCGAGCGACTGGCCCAGCTGATGGAGTTGCTGGCCCTGCCGTGGACGCCCGAAGACCTGGCGCGGACGCCGCGCCCCCGGGTCAAGTCTGGGCGTCGGCCTCAGCCTGCTCGATCTGCTCGCTCAGCTCCAGCCAGCGCAGCTCCAGCGTCTCCAGCTCGTCGCCCAAAGCCTTGAGGCTGCGACCCGCCTGGGCCAGGTCGGCCGGGGGCATGGGGCGGGTGAGGGCGTCTTCCAGCGTGGCCTGCTCGGCGTGGATGGCTTGCATGCGGGCGTCGGCCTGCTCCAATTCTTTGCGCCAGGGCCGGGTGAGGGCGGCCAGCTTCTGGCGGCGTTCGGCATCGGCCTTGCGCTGCTCGGCGGGCGTCAGGCGCGGGGCTGCCGGTGTGGAGGGGGCTGAAGATTCAGTGCTTTTTTGGCCTGTAGCGCTTTTTATATTTGAAGAGTTTGCTGCGTTTTCGGTAGCGTCTGCCTTGAGCTGTTCGCGCAGGCGCTTGGCCTCGTCCAGCAGGTAGCGCTGGTAGTCGTCCAGGTCGCCCTCAAACGGCTCCACGCCGCCGCGGCCCACCAGCCAGAACTCGTCGCACACGGCGCGCAGCAGGGCGCGGTCGTGGCTGACCAGCATCAGCGTGCCCTCGAACTCGTTCAAGGCCATGGCCAGCGCCTCGCGGGTGGTCAGGTCCAGGTGGTTGGTGGGCTCGTCCAGCAGCAACAGGTTGGGGCGTTGCCACACCAGCATGCACAGCACCAGCCGGGCTTTTTCGCCGCCGCTCATGGTGCCCACGGGCTGGGCCACCATGTCGCCAATGAAGCGGAAGTTGCCCAAAAAGTTGCGCAGCTCCTGCTCACGCGCCTGCGGGCTGACTTCCTTGGCCAGCCGCACCATGTGCTGCAGCGGGTTGTCGTCGGGGCGCAGCACGTCCAGCTCCTGCTGGGCAAAGTAGCCAATGCTGAGGCCCTTGCCCTCGGTGATGTGCCCGGCCATGGGCGCCATTTCGCGGGCAATGGTCTTCACCAGCGTGGACTTGCCCTGGCCGTTGGCACCCAAAATGCCAATGCGCTGGCCCGCCATCACGCTGCGGCTGACGCCGCGCAGAATGACCTTGTCGCCGGGTTGAATGTCGGGCAGCAACTCTCCGCGGGCGAGTTGCTCGGCCATCACGGTGGCGCTGTTGGCAAAGCCGCGCTCGTCCACCGGGGCCTCGGTCACGGGAATGGGGCGGGCGGGCACGGGTTCGGCGCGGTAGCCAAAGGCCGCGTCGCGCAGGGTCAGCATGGGGTTGGGCAGGCTGAGGGGTTCGCGGAACTCGAACTGGAAGTCGGCACTGGTCAGCACCGGAGCCAGCTTTTCCATGCGCTCCAGCGCCTTCACCCGGCTTTGCGCCTGCTTGGCCTTGGTGGCCTTGGCCTTGAAGCGGTCGATGAACTTTTGCAGGTGGGCAATCTTGTCTTGCTGCTTGCTGTAAGCCTGCTGTTGCAACACGATCTGCTGCGCCC
>DASUON010000002.1:0-5209 GCA_036276615.1 Burkholderiaceae bacterium | reverse complement strand
GTTACCTGTCGGGCTACTTCAACCGCCGCGACCCCAACCAGGGCACCTGCACCAACGCCTGTCGCTGGGGCTACCACACCCACCCCGCGGACACCGACCCCAACACCGGTGACGCCGTGGCCTTGGACGCCCCCGTGCACTGGATGACCCGAAAGACGCCGCCAGAGGAACTGCCCACCACCCACCTCATGAACAGCAAGGACCTGCGGGCCGTGCAGCACGTGGCGCGGCTGGTACAGATCGGGGTGGACTCGCTCAAGGTGGAGGGCCGCACCAAAAGCCGCTACTACGTGGCCCGCACCGCCCAGGTGTACCGCCGTGCCATCGACGACGCGGTGGCGGGCCGACCTTTCGACCCCGAGTGGCTGCTGGACCTGGACCACCTGGCCAACCGCGGCTACACCGCCGGGCTGCTGGAGCCCCAGCCCATGGACGGCTACCAGAGCTACCACACGGGCTATTCGGTGGGCGAACGCAGCCAATTCGTGGCCGAGGTGGTGGCCGACCAGGATCGAGCCGCAGTGGGCTTGCACGGCGATTGGCTGCAGGTCGAAACCAAGAACCGTTTTGCCGTGGGCGACACGCTGGAAGTGGTGCACCCCAGTGGCAACGTCACCTTGCGGCTGCAAGAGATGCGCAACGCTCGAGGCCAGCCCGTGGAGGTTGCCCAGGGCAGTCCCGTGCGCGTGTGGTTGCCGTTGCCTGCTCGTTATGAGGGTGCGCTGCTGGTGCGGCTTTTGGGCTGAAGAACCCGTCGCACCCACGCAGACGGAACCATCGCAGCCAAAACCCACAACAACCCTGTCCACAGCCAAGCATGACCCCAGCGGGCATAGGGCGTGTGGCCATGCCGGGGGTGCAGGGTGGCATGCAGCATGTCGGTTTGGTCGGTGTCTGTGTACGCCATGGCTTGGCCCCAGGCGTCCAGCACCGCAGACGGCCCGATGTTGGCCGCCCGCACCAAGGGTTTTTGTTGTTCCAACGCCCGCACGCGGGACAGTGCCAGATGCTGCTGCGGCATCACGGGCGTTCGGGCAAACCACGCGTCGTTGCTGCTGTTGATCAGCCAACCCACACTGGCAGGCAGGTCTTGGTAGGTGTTCGGGAAAGCGTCTTCGTAACAAATGCTGGCCCCCACCAACTGCCCCAACAGGGTCAGCGGGGGCTGAAGGTCGGCACCCGCTTGTATCCAGGGTTGGGCATTGGCCCAGGCGGCCAGCACGGGCCAGGGGCCGCTGCCTGGCCAGCGTTCGGTCAGCGGCACCAGTTGGCGTTTGTCGTAGCGGCCTTGGGTGTTCACCCCGTGTGCCAGCAGGCTGTTGGTCACCATGCGGGACGGCGCATGGCCCTGCGGTGGCGCGATGTCGACGGTGGCGCCGATGACCAGGGCGCGTGGTTGCTGCCCGGTGGTGTGGCGAGCCAGCCAGTCTCGCAACACCGGCTCTGAACTGGTGACCAGGGCTTCGGGCCAGACGATGACATCGACCTGATGGCGTTGGATCAAGGTGCCGGTGATGCGCCAGGCCATGTTCTGGTACGCCTGCTCTTGTGCGAGGTCTGACCGGGTGAGGTTGGGCATGCCCACTTGCACCACCCCGACCCGCACGGCGGGGCCCGCTTCATGGGTCCACGACACGGTTTGCAACACGGCCCCGCCGCCCCATGCCACCAACCACAGCAGGCCAATGCCAATGCTCACCCGAAGGCGGGGGCGCGGTTGTGGCGGGGTTGTGTCGGGTGCAAGGGCGTTGGGGGGCTCAACGGGGCGGTGCCAGGTTTGCCAAGCCAGCGCCACGCTGGCGGCCAACCACAGCCCCAGGGTGGCCATCAGCAAACCACCCCCCAGCGGCGCCCACCCTTGCAGTGGGGTGTCCAGCCACACGGCCGCTGGCACCAGCCACGGGAACCCGCTCAACCACCAGGCCTGGCTCCACCACGCCGATGTCAGGGCGGTCAGTTGCAAGCCCAGCCTGGGCAAGCCCTGGCGGGGCCACGTCCAGCGGGTCATCACGCCACCCAGCATGCCCAGCAAGCCCCAGGGCCATGCCGAATACAGCCAGGCGATGGCCGATGCACCCACACCCACGCCCTTGGGCATGTCGGGCTGGTGCCACAGGGCAATGCCGATCCAATGGGTGGTGGCCACCGCGGCCCCCAGGCCAAAGACCCACCCCATCCACAGCTGGCGCTGCCACGGTGCGTGGGCCAGCGCTTGAAACAGCACGGCCACGGCCCCCACCCACATCGGCCACCAGCCCAGAGGGGCAAATCCCAGCGCGGTGGCTGCCCCGCAGATCAGCAGCACCCAGCCGGGCATGCCCTGGCGGCAATGGGACATGGCAACAGGGGGTTAGTTGCCGGTTTCAGCCTTGCGTTGAGTCTCGATTTGGCGGCGCAAGTTGGATGCACCGCTGGAGAAATGCGCGGCAGCCTTTTGGATTTGGGGTGTTGCGTCCTTAGCTGGTGTCAGGTTGGGGAGGCTCGCTGGGTTCGTGGACCGCGGGAAGGTATCCACAGGCGTAGGCTCCCATCGGGCGCTGGCAGCGGCCTGCGCCATTGGCGTCTGTGTTCCAAGGAGCAGTGCGAACAAAGCGGCGAAGGTGGTGCGTGTGAGGTGTGTCATGGGGGTGTCTTTCTGCTCAGAAATGGGTCCAGTCAATGAAGAAGGATTCCGTGGTCTGGGGGGTGGACAGCGTGCCTTCCACGCCCGATGGCTTGGCGCGCATCTGGAGTTGCTGTTGCGCACTTGCATCGATGCGGCCCAGCCCAGATGTGGGGAATGGGTTGCCCAGCACGCCTTTGAAGGGCTCAAGGGTGGCAAAACTGAGTGTGCCTGCCAAGGCCGTGCTGTTCAGTTCGGTGTTGATCGTGGCCGTCCACGCGTTGTTGTTGGTGTACTCCGACAGCAGCGTGCCGTTGACCTTGCTGTACGTGTGGATGTCGGCATCTTCTGTCAAGCGCATGGAAGACGTTTCCAGGTGCGTGGTGATGCGTTCGTCAAGGTCGGCGTTGATGACGCCGGGGGAGCTCTCCGTGACTTGTATTTCGCCGTCGATCACCGAGCGTTGGTCAGGCGAAAGCATCGTCAATTGGCTGTAACGTACCTTGGCGGTGTACGACCAGGGTTGGCCAATGGCCTGTGAAGAGGGATCGCCGTTGATGGCCAGCACCGTCAAGTCAAGACGACCGGTGGTGCGTGCGGGATCGGTTTCGTCTTGCTGGCAGTTGTCGTAGGTGACGGTCAGCACGTCGTTGGGAAGAAACCCCTTGCCTGAGCGGCTGGTGGTCAAGGTCACGGTGCCTGAGAGAGCATCGCCATTCAAACACTTATAGGCTTTGCCACTGTCAAACCAATCGTTGCCCCACAGGACGTAGTTGCCTGCGAACATGGCCAGATCGAACAGCACAAAGCTGTCGTTGGCTTTTTGTGCGGCGGGCAGCATGTTGGTTTTGTCCAGGTTCACCCGGGCGGAGGACGAGGCATCACTGCCCCCGCAAGACGCGGTCAGGGCTCCCGTGAGTACGCTGGCCGCAATGAGGCTCCACAGGCGCAAGGGTTGGGCGGTTTTCAGCGATCTGAGTATGGGCAACGGCATGAAATGGCTCCTGGTGGGGTGGGGCTTGTGTGGTCGAAGTGATCAACGCACGTCAGCCCATGCGGTACGGGGAACAGGGCTTGTCGAACGCCGCTGATGGCTGCGGACGGCGGCTGCTCGGCGCTCATTTTATGAACGTTGAATTTAAGGTGTGCGGTTTCGTTTGAACGAACCCGCCGATGCCGCGGCTGCCGCTGTGGCCATGGCCAGCCCCCAGGCCAGCGCCGGGTGAACCCCGGGCAGCACGACCACCAACACCCCGAAAAACGCCACAAACCCGCGCTGCCCGCGGGTGAAGCCGCTCAGCATGCGCACCGTGGCATCGGCCCCATGGCGGGGCAGGGTGAAGCAGGGCAGCACCGCCCCGGCAATGGGGGCGGCCATCAGCACCCCGGCCCACAGCGAGGGCAACTGGCTGGCCCCGCCCAGCACGGCGGCGGCCACCCCCATGGCCACGGCCACGCGCCACACCAGTTCAGCGCGGGGCAGGGGCACGGGGGCGTCCCCGTCGGAGGACAGGGCGGGCATGGCCCGGCGGCCCAGTTCGGGCGACAGCAGGGCCAGGCCCAGCGTGAGCCATTCAGGCCGCGGCAGGGCCGACAGCGCCAGCGCCACCGCGCCATAGGCCCCCAGCGCCAGGGTCAGGCTCCAGCCCCAGCGCCGCCAGCGGGCCGTGTGGGCAAACACCAGCAGAAACACGATCAGCGCCGGTTGGCACACCAGCGTGGCCAGCGCGGCCTGGCGCACCTGTTCGGGGCTCAGGTCCACCATCAGCAGCGCCGTGATGGGGCCCACGATGACCGGCATGCCCGCCAACCAGCCCCCCACCCGGTGCCCCCAGCGCCTGGACGCCATGGACGAGGCCCACACGGCCAGTCCGATCAGGGGGAGTTTGAAGGTCAGCAGCATCCAAGGCGTCATGCCGGGATTGTGCAGCCTTCGAAAATTCGGGAAGGAGCCTTCGATTGCCTTCTTTGCAGGCAGATCGAAACAATCCACCATCCCTTTGGAGAGGAATGGCAGACATGGAAAGCATTGCACCGCTGTGGTTGTGGGTCGTTTTCGTGGGCTTTGTGCTGGCGGCCCTGTTCGTGGACTTTGTGCTCCTGAAAAAACAGGGCGCACACGAGGTGGGCGTGAAAGAGGCGCTGAACTGGTCGCTGCTGTGGGTGGGCCTGAGCTTGGTGTTCAACGGCCTGCTGTGGTGGGCGGTGAAGGACAGCACTGGCTCCACCGCCGTGGCCAACGACAAGTCGTTGGAGTTCCTGACCGGCTACCTCATCGAGAAAAGCCTGGCGGTGGACAACATCTTCGTGTTCCTGATGGTCTTCACCTACTTCGCGGTGCCGCCAGCCTTCCAGAAGCGGGTGCTGATGATCGGCATCATCGGGGCCATCGTGCTGCGCACCGTCATGATCCTGGTGGGGGCTTGGCTGCTGGCGCAGTTCCACTGGATTCTTTACGTGTTCGGGGCCTTCCTGGTGCTCACCGGCGTCAAGATGTGGTGGGCCGCAGGCAAGGACGAGGGCCTGGACGACAACCCTGCCCTCAAGCTGCTGCGCAAGCTGTTGCCCATCAGCAAGCACTACGACGGCGAGAAGTTCTGGACCGTG
>DASUON010000001.1:0-6986 GCA_036276615.1 Burkholderiaceae bacterium | reverse complement strand
GGCCATGCGCACTTCGCGCAGCATGTCGGCCACGTTGCTGTCGGTGATGCGGGCCTGGCCGCGCATCTCCTTGACGATGCGTGACAGTTTTTCGGAGAGGGCTGAGGCCATGGTGGGGTGTGTGGAATGTGAGGCCCGTGGGGCTGAGCCGGGCCGTTAAACTGTGCCCATGATTTTAGCGGCCAGCCCCCTCGTGACCACCGTGCTTGCAGTCAGCGCTGCGGTGGGTTATGCCGCCATGGCCCTGGCGCAACGCAAGCTGACCGCCCAAGGGTCGCGCCTGGGGCTGACCTTGGCCTGGCTGCTGCACGGTGCCGTGCTGGCCAGCCAGCTGTGGGCCTCTCCCCCCAGCTTCGGTTTTGGCCCGGCGCTGTCGGTCACGGCCTGGCTGGTGCTGATGGTCTACGCCATCGAAAGCCACATCTACCCCCAACTCAAGGCCAATGCCCTGCTGCTGGTGCTGGGCATGGTCACCGTGTTGCTGGCCTGGGCGTTTCCAGGGGCGCCCTACGCCAGCATGCCCTCGCCCTGGCTGCCCCTGCATTGGGCGCTGGGCATTGCCGCCTACGGGCTGATTGCCGCCGCCGTGGTGCACGCCTGGTGGATGCAGCGCACCGAGCGCGCCATTCGCCAAGCCAGCACGCCCATGGAGCCCAGCATTCCGCTGCTGGCCATCGAGCGCCTGACCTTCCGCTTTGTGCTGGCGGGCTTTGTGCTGCTGACGGCCACGCTGGTGGCCGGGGTGTGGTTTTCCGAGCTGCTGTACGGCAAAGCCCTGACCTGGGACCACAAGCGGGTGTTCACCCTGCTGTCGTGGGCGGTGTTTGCGGTGCTGCTGCTGGGCCGCTGGCGGCTGGGCTGGCGCGGTCGCGCCGCGGTGCGCGTGCTGTACCTCGGCTCAGGGCTGCTGCTGCTGGCCTATGTGGGGTCGCGCTTTGTGCTGGAAGTGCTGCTGCACCGCGCCTGAAAGGCAAGCCCGGGGATGAAATACATCGTTGTTGCACTGGTCATCCTGGTGGGCATCTGGTCCTGGCGGCGTGGCCGCGAGCAGGAACGCCAGGAGAACCAACGACGGCGTGCCCCCCAGCCCCCTGCCGCGAACCACGCACCCACCACCGACATGGTGGCCTGCGCCCACTGCGGCCTGCACCTCCCCGCGAACGACGCCGTGCAGGGCCAGCGGGGCGTGTACTGCGGCCACGCCCACCGCCAAGCCCACGAGTCCTGAACGGGCGCAAGCCATGTGGCCTTCCTTCGCCCGGTCCACGCCGACCACCCTCCAGTTCTGGGAAGGCTCCCTCAACCGCTCCAGTGAACGGCTGTGGGCCGCCTTCATGACGGCACGGGTGGCCGTGGCCTCGGTGCTGGTGCTGCTGCAAGGCGCGGTGCTGTTGCTGGGCGGGCTGAACAACGGGCTGAGCCTGCTGCTGTGCATGGCGCACCTGGTGGCCTCCATCGCGGCGCGGCGGTTGGTGCAACCCCGCACCACACTGGGCGTGTGGCGCTGGCCTTGGCTGCCCACCGTGGGGGTGGACTGGGGGGTGTATGCGGTGCTGCAAACCCTGCAACCCGGGGGGCTGAACTACTCCCTGCTGTTCGCGCTGCCGGTGCTCATGGCCGCCACCCTCGGCCCCCAACGGCGGGCGCTGGCGGCGGCGGCGTCGGTCACGCTGTTCCTGCTCATCGACGCCGCGTGGCGTGCCTGGAACCAGAACGAGGACGGCACCGCCCGCTACCTGCAAACCGCCATCACCGGCACCGGCTACTTCCTGATTGCCTTATTGGCCCACCAGCTGTCCGTGCGCCTGGCCCGCGAAGAGGCCCTGGCCGAAACCAGCCAGTCGGCCGCGCGCACGCAAGCGGAGGTGAATGCCCTCATCATCGAAACCCTCACCGACGGGGTGCTGGTGGTGGACAGGCACCTCCAGGTGTGGGCGGCCAACCCGGCGGCCCGCAGCCTGCTGGGCGACGGCACCAGCCCCACCCCGGAACACTTCTGGCTGACGGACCGCGCCTACTGTGCGCCCCTGAACGAGCTGATCGAACGCACGCTGGCCACCCACCAGCCCCAGACCGCCGAGATCCAGCTGACCACCCCCAACGACCACCGCCAGCAGCTGAGGGTGGGCACCCGCCCCATGGGCAGCGCCCCCGAGCACACCCCGGTGGATGGCCCGTCGTGTGTGGTGTTCCTGGAAGACCTGCACGAAATTGAGGCCCGCATCCGCGCCGAAAAGCTGGCGGGCATGGGGCGCATGACGGTGGCGGTGGCCCACGAAATCCGCAACCCCCTGTCGGCCATTTCACAGGCCAACGAACTGCTGACCGAAGAGCTCCAAGACCCCATGCAGCGGCGGTTGGTGCAGATGATCGGGCAGAACACCCAGCGGCTCAACCGCATCGTGGACGACATCCTCAACGTCGTGCGCATCCCCGGGCGACCGGCGCTGCAGGAAACAGCACCGTTGGCCCTGGATGCAGCCCTGGCCAACACCCTCACCGAATGGTGTGGGCAGCATGCCTGCACCACCCGCGTCCGCTGCACCCCCCGGTGCCCCGAGGTGCTGGTGCGCTTCGATGCCGAACACTTCCGCCGGGTGCTGGTCAACCTGCTGGACAACGCCCACCGCTATGCCTCCATGGCGCCCGGGGCCATCCAGATCGACACCCTGGTGCAGGCCCCGGATGCGGTGTGCCTGTCCGTCTGGAGCGACGGCTCCCCGCTGGAGCCTGGCATCCGGCGGCACCTGTTCGAACCGTTCTTCTCCTCCGAAAGCCGCTCCAGCGGCATGGGCCTGTACCTGTGCCGCGAGCTGTGCGACCGCTACCAGGCGCGGCTGGACTACCGTCGTGCCGACCGGGACGGTCGCTCGGGCAACGAATTTTTTGTGGTGATGGCCGCCGTCCACACCCCCTCGCCATGAGTTTCACCGCGCCCCCACCCGCCCTGCCCACCGCAAACGGACCGTCTCGCATCCTGGTGGTGGATGACGAACCCGACCTGCGCACGCTGTACGAACTCACGCTGCTGCGCGAAGGCCACCTGGTGGACGCCGCTGGCACGCTGGCCGAAGCGCGAGAGCAGCTGGCGCAGCAGCGGTACGACCTGCTCATCACCGACATGCGCCTGCCCGACGGCCTGGGGCTGGACCTGCTGCGCGACGGCACCGCGGCCGCGCGGGCCAGCCGCACCGTGGTGGTCACGGCCTATGGGTCGGCCGAAAGCGCCGTGGAAGCCCTCAAACAAGGCGCGTTCGACTACCTCACCAAACCGGTGGACCTCAAGCAGTTCCGCACCGTGGTGGCCACCGCGTTGCAGTCGCCCGCCCCTGCGGTGGATACCACCCGCCCCACCCGGTCGGCCACGCCCTCGGGGTCGGGATCAGCCTCGGCCACCGGCCCTGGGGCCTTGGCGTCGGTACCTGCATTGAACCGGCTGATCGGCAACTCCGCGGCCATGCAGCTGGTCAAGGACCGCATCGCCCGCGTGGCCGGCAGCATGGCCCCGGTGATGATCCTGGGGGAATCCGGCACCGGCAAGGAGGTGGTGGCCCGCGCCATCCACGGTTGCAGCCACCGCGCCGCCGGTCCGTTCATCGCCGTCAACTGCGGGGCCATCCCCGACACCCTGCTGGAGGCCGAATTCTTCGGCGCCCGCAAAGGGGCCTACACCGGGGCCAGCACCGACCGCGAAGGCTACTTTGCCGCGGCCCGCACCGGCACCCTGTTCCTGGACGAAATCGGCGACCTGCCCATGCCCATGCAGGCCAAGCTGCTGCGGGCCATCCAGGAGCGCAAGATCCGCCCGCTGGGCGGCGTGCAGGAAGAGCCCGTGGACGTGCGCATCCTCTGCGCCACCCACAAGGACCTGGCCAAGGCGGTGGCCGACGGGCAGTTCCGCCAAGACCTGTTCTACCGCCTCAACGTCATCGAGTTGCGCCTGCCCGCGCTGCGCGACCGGCGCGACGACCTCGACGCCTTGGTCGATGGCCTGATGCAACGCATCTGCCACGAAACCGGCCAGCCCCCGGCCCACCTCAGCCCCGAGGCCCGCGCCTGGCTGCACACCCACCCCCTGGATGGCAACGTGCGCGAGCTGGAAAACCTGCTGCACCGCGCCCTGGCGCTGTGCAGCGGCGACACCATCCTGCCTGCCGACCTGCGCGACGACGACCACCACCCAGCGCAAATGGACTGGATGGCGCTCCCGGCGCACAGCCCCAGCCCCGTCTCCGCCCCGCCGCGCCCCGAAGCACCCGGCACTGAACCCCACACAGACGCCCCCGTCACCCAGCCCCCGGCGGTGACCCTGCCGCCCGAAGCGCTGCCCTCCGACTTGCAGCAGTACCTGGACGCCCACGAAAAGCGCGTGTTGGAGCGCATGCTGCGCGAAACCAAGGGCAACCGCACCGCCGCCGCCGCCCGCCTGGGGCTGAACCTGCGCCAGATCCGCTACCGCATTGCCCGCCTGGGCATCCAGGTCAAAGACCCCGATGACGCCCCCGCCCCCGATGGCCCCGAAAGCTGACCCGCAGCCCTCCGACTCAACCGCCCCGGGTTGGCTGGCGGGCGTGCGCCATTGCCCCTCGCCCAACTTCGGCCCCCGCCCTGTGGGAACCGACATCAGCCTGCTGGTGGTGCATTCCATCAGCCTGCCCCCGGGCCACTACGGCACGGGCCAGGTGGAACGGCTGTTCACCAACACCCTGGACTGGGATGCCCACCCTTACTTTCAAGGCATTCGGGGGCTGGAGGTGTCGGCCCACTTCTTCATCGACCGCCTGGGCCAGGTCACGCAGTTCGTGAGCGTCTGGGACCGCGCCTGGCACGCCGGAAAATCCCACTGGCAGGGCCGCGACAACTGCAACGACTTTTCGGTGGGCGTGGAGCTGGAAGGCCTGGAGGGCGACACCTTCGAACCCGTGCAGTACCAGCGGCTGGCGTGGCTGTGCCACGCGCTCAGCGGCCTGCTGCCCCTGGGGCAGGTGGTCGGGCACGAACACGTGGCCCCCGGGCGCAAGCAGGACCCCGGGCCGGGGTTCCAGTGGGAGGCGTTGCACGCCGCGCTGCACGCCGCGCCAGGCTCGCACACCCTGGCGCTGCCGCAGAAACTATAAAATTTATAGCTGCTTGCGCTTTATTTGAAAGCGCCAGAGGCCAAAAAACCTTCAAACTGGCCAGACCCGCCCGTTCTCGTTCAGGATGGTGTCCAGCGGCTGGTCGTGCACCTCGGGCTCGAAGTCGTCCACAAACCCCGAGGTGAAGCCCAGCCCCACCGTGAACGGTTTGGGTTGCAGGCTGGCCAGCGTGCGGTCGTAAAAACCACCGCCGTACCCCAGCCGATAGCCGCCAATGCCGTAGCCCACGCAGGGCACAAACAGCAGCGTGGGCACGATGACCTCGGTGTCCTTGGGCTTGGGAATGCCGTAGGCGTCCTCCTCCATGGGGCAGCCCGGGTACCAGACGTGGAAGGTCAGCGTCTTGTTCACCTTGTCCACCACCGGCAGGCCGATGCGACGGCGCTGCGGCTGGTCCAGCAACTCGCCGTCTTCCTTCCAGCGGTGCAGCGCGGGCAGCGGATCGAATTCCCCCTTGATGGGCCAGTACGCGCCAATGACCGTGTCGGGCCGTTCGATCAGCCACACCCGCATGACGCGCTGCAACAACTCGGAACGCCATTCGCGGTCGGGCATGGCCTGGCGGCGGGCCAGCAACTCCTGACGCAACGCCTGCTTGTGTGTGCGCAACCCATCGTCCGCCGTGGGTTTGCTGGAAGGTTTGTTGTCCATAATGAGCCGATGTTGTTTCGCAAGCACGGTGCGCCAGCCCCAGGGCCGGGCACCCTCACCTCCAAACGGGCCAAGTCCCGCCTTGCCATTCTCGCCGTTGTGTGCCTGATTGTGAGCGCACCGGCCTTCTCTCAACCCACCCTCACCTCGGCTGACCAGGCCGTGCTGGACGCCAAGGACGCCTACCGCCGCGGCAACGCCAGCGCCTTGCAGGCCGCCGCCAGCAAGACCCGCCAGCACCTGCTGGCCCCGCTGGTGGCCTACTGGGAGATGCGCCTGGGGCTGGAAACCGCCTCCAACGACCGCATCCGCCAGTTCCTGGACACCTGGGCCGGCACCTACTACGAAGACCGCCTGCGCAACGACTGGCTGCGCCTGCTGGGCGCACGGCAGGACTGGCGCACTTTCCTGCAGGAACACCCCCGCTTTCGCATGCTGGACGATGCCACCGTCCAGTGCCACCACCTGAACGCCCGGCTCAGCACCGAAGACACCCTGCCCCCTGAGGCCGTGGACGAGGTGGCCCGGTTGTGGATGGCCCAGAAAGACGCCGAAGACGCCTGCGCCGATGTGGCCAACCAGCTCATCCAGACGCGCAAGCTGCCCGCCCAACTGGCCTGGCAACGGGCTCGGCTGGGGGCGGAACTCAACAAACCCCGCATGGCCACCCAAGCCGTGGGCCTGCTGGACAACGGCTGGGCCAAGTCGGCCCAGGCCATCCTGGCCCAGCCCGAACGTTACCTGGACGACAAACTCACCGCCGTGCGCCACCAGACCAAGGAACTGGTGACGCTGGCCGTGGTCAAGCTGGCCACCCAGCAGCCCGCGGATGCGGCCGACCAGCTCAACAAGTCCCGCTGGCGGGTGCAGCTCACGCAGGAAGAACGCAGCTGGGCCTGGGGCGCAGTGGGCAAAACCGCAGCGCAACGCCTGATGCCCGAGGCCACGCAGTGGTTTGCCAAGGGCCAACCCGAGCACATGCACCCCGACCACCTGGCCTGGTGGGTTCGTGCGGCGCTGCGCCAAGGCCAATGGGACCAAGTCCAACGCGCCATCGCCGCCATGCCCGCCGACCTGCGGGCCGACCCCACCTGGACCTACTGGCAAGCCCGCGCCCTGCTGAAGCTGCGCACCAACACCCCCGAGGGCACCGCTGAAGCCCGCAGGCTGCTGCAATCCATTGCCAGCCCCCACCAC